>JACRCT010000690.1 GCA_016218885.1 Deltaproteobacteria bacterium
ACGAGGTTGGTGATCACCTGGTCGAGGCGGCCCTTGTCCCAGCGCCCCACCACGTCGGGTGCCGCCTGCACTGACAGGGCACAGCCGGCGTCAGCGGCCTCGTGTCCGAACCGGTCGGCGACCTCCTTCGCCAGCGCCCCCAGGTCGACCCTCTCCAGGACCAGCTCCAGGCGCCCTGCCCGGATGCGTGACACGTCGAGCAGGTCGTTGATGAGGTGTGCCAGGCGCCCGCATTGGCGCCGCATGGTCTCGACCTTGGGCACCATCCAGTCCGGGAGCCGCCGCTCGGGGTGCAGCGCGGCGGCCCGCAGCAGCCCGTCGACCTGCAGGCTCATGGTGGTCAGCGGGGTCTTCAGCTCGTGGGAGGCAATGGACAGGAAGTCGTCCCGGGCGCGGATGGCCTCCTGCAGCTCGGCCTCGGTCTGCTTCAGGCGCGAGATGTCCAAAAAGCTCACCACCACCGCCTCGGGGTGGCCGTGCATGGAGCGCAGCTTCTCGGAGAAGGTGACCAGGGTCGGCTGGCTGCCCGAGGGGTTGTGCCAGTGCACCTCGTCGCCCTCGAGCCGCACGGCGCGCGCAGCCCGAGGTACGGGCAGGTCATGCTCGGGAACCCGCTCGCCCTGAGCGTCGAGCGCCCCCCAGCGCCGGCTAGCGGCGGGCATGCCCGCGGCGAAGTAGCCCTCGGTCACCCGGTCGGCGGCGTCGTTGGCGAAGAGCACCTTGCCGGTGCCAGGCTCGGCCAAGACCAGCGGCACCGGCATGGAGTCGAGCACCGCTTGCAGCCACTTCTCCTGGTTGGCCAGGTGGCGGGCCAGCGCTCCGACCCGGTGCAGCAGCTGCTCGCGGTCGGCCTCGGCGCGGCGATGCTCGCTGACGTCGGTCAAGGTCACCACGCAGCCCACGATGGTGCCGTGCGGCCCGCGCAGCGGACCCGCCGAGACCTGCAGGTCGAAGACCTCCCCGTCACTGCGGCGCAGCCGGCCCTCCAGGCCTCGGCTGACGCGGCCGCGCAGCGCCGAGGCGATGAGCGTGGACGAGCCCTGGGCCGAGCGCCGCCGCCGCGGGGCCAGCCGCAGGGGGAAGGCGCCCCGGAAGGGACGCAGTAGCGGGTCGGGCCCGCAGAGCCGCCGCGCGGCCCGGCTGGCCCGGATGACGAGCCCCTCGTCGTCGCAGACCACGATGGCCTCCGCTGCCTGCTCCAGCATCGAGCGCGTCAGCTGCTCGGCGGCCAGCATCTCCTCGCTGTGCTTTTGCTCCGACAAGTCGGTGGCGACGAGCCCCAGGCGGATGCGCCCCCCGGTTCGCAGCGGCCGAAACGCCAGGAAGGCCGGGACGTGGGCCCCACCTCGGGCCAGCAACGTCACCTCCGCCTGTGCTTCCCCGTGCCGGCCGCGGCGCAGCAGGGCCTCGAGCACCTCGCGGTCCTGGGGGGCCACGAAGGACGCCAGCTCGGCTCCCCGCACCCGGCGCCGCGGACGGGAGAGCATCTCTGCGAAGCGGTGGTTGCAGTAGACGAGGCAGCCGGCTTCCGACAGGGTGGCCGCCCCCTCGTTCATCGCCTCTATCAAACCGCACAGAGTGCGGGCCGCCGGAGTGCTGCGCGTACGCCTCCGCCGCTTGGAGCCCCGCTCTGACTTGCCCTGGGCCATGGGGTGCCCCCTTGCCTTGAGCTTCATCCCCCATATGGAGCGGCACTGCCTGCCCAAGTCACGGACGTCGCGCGCTCCCTCGAGCAGGGCGTTCTGCCGGGGACAGTGGCCGGACGTGGACACAAGGAACTAGTTGACCCGCGTTCGGCTCCGAGGAGAATTGGGCCGATGACTGGTCCCGGAGAGAAGGTCCGATACGGTGGCTACTGGCTCCATCGTCGCCTCGCCAAGGGGGGGATGGCGGAGCTGTTCCTGGCCTCTCCGGCGAAGGTCGGCGGCGAAGCCGAGCGGCTGGTGATCAAGCGGCTGCTGCCCCAGTACAGCGAGGAGGAGGATTTCCTCCACATGTTCTTGGAGGAGGCTCGCCTCGCCTCACAGCTGGCGCACCCCTCCATCGTGCAGATCTACGACTTGGGGTTCGAGGGCGGCCACCTCTACATCGCGATGGAGTACATCGACGGCAAGGACCTCGAGTCGGTGACCCGCGCGATTCACAAGGTGCTCGCACCGCCGGTCGCGGCGCGTATCGCCATCGATATCCTGTCTGCCCTGGCCTTTGCCCACAGCGCGACCGACCTCCTCGGCAAGCCCCTCAACGTCATCCACCGGGACGTCACGCCCGAGAACGTGATGCTCAGCCGAATGGGCGAGGTGAAGCTGGTGGACTTCGGGGTTGCCAAGGCCTCCGCCCGGCTGGGCATGACGCGGCCCGGGGTGGTCAAGGGCAAGCTGTCCTACATGGCTCCAGAGCACCTTCTGGGCAAGGAGCTGGACGGCCGCGCCGACCTCTTCTCTCTGGCGGCGACCCTCTACGAGATCACCACGGGCATCAAGCCCTTCGAGCGCTTGCAGATGCAGGATGCGGTCGAGGCCATCCTCCACGAGCGGCCAAAGGCGCCCGAGCTGTTGGTTCCGGGCTACCCGCCCGCGCTCTCGGCGATCGTGATGCGCGCCCTGGAGAAGGATCGCGAGCGACGCTTCCCTGGCGCGCGAGAGATGAAGGTCGAGCTCGAGCGCTTCCTGGCCAAGGCAGGCCGCCAGGTGGGCGCCGCGGATATCGCTGCTCTCGTCATATGCAGCGATGCCCCCGCCCCAAGCCCAGTGGCCGCCGCCCCGGTGCCGACTCCTCCCCCGCCGCCGCCACCAGCGCTGACTCCGCTGCCCTTCCCCTCGGCCGTGACTGACGATGGCTCTCCCGAAGAGCACACCGACCCGATGAGGGTGTCTCGCTTCTCCGGGGAGTCAAATGGCCCGAAGGCTCCGCCGCCGCAGGCCCGGACTCCCTCGGCGCCCAAGGCCGTTCCTGCGCCTGCGGAACCGAGGGCGAGCCGTCCTCCCCCTTCGTCTCTCCCTCCTCCACCTCCGCCCGAGCCGAAGACGATGCCGATGGCTCCCTCGGCAGGTGCGCTGCTTGGAGGCGTCTCCTTCAAGCTCGACTTCGACTTCGAGCTCGAAGGCGAGCAGGACCTGCAGACAACTCAGCTTGAGCGGGGTGGGGTTCTGCTCAACGCGCCGCCTCCCAACCCGCCTGGCTCCGCGGCTCCTCCTGCGCCAAAGCTCGAGATGGGGCCCCCACCGGAGCTGCAAGCCGAGTCTCTGAGCCTCGAGCCTCCGCCCCAGCTGGACGACTTCCTGCCGGAGATCATCCCGCCGGCCCAGCCGCTCGGCGGCGATGGCACGGAGGCCCCCCCGGCCATTCCCAGCGCCGCCGCCGACACCGCCAGCACCCCTAACGCGGCCAGCCCGGTCAACGGCACCTCAGCTCCAGTACAGCGCTCGGCCGCGCACGGCAGCCTCTTGGGAGAGTTGACGAAGCGGCCCGGGACCCTGGTGGTAGTCGCGAAGGGGCTTCTGCTCGCCGCGGGCTTGCTGGTCGCAGGTCTGATTGGGC
>JACRCT010000048.1 GCA_016218885.1 Deltaproteobacteria bacterium
CCCACCGGCGCCGGACGAGCTGCGCCGACAGGTGGAGGCGCTCACCCTGGTGCCGGACGATCTCCAGGAGCAGCTGGTGAACCGGCGCTGGGTGCTCGCACCGCAGCGGATCACCGGGTGGGACGAGCAGCGCGACGTGCCTGCGTACGGTGACGTCGATCTCGACACCATCGACGCGTTCGAGGCCCTGGGGCTCAAGTGCGACCACCGGCACAAGCTCGGGGGCGCGCCCAGCTGGGCGCAAGACCCGCGGCGCGTGCAGTGCAAGCAGTGCCGCTCGTCGATGCGGTACCTCTTCCAGCTCACCACCAGCGGGCCGATTCACGTCGGCGGCGACGGCATCGGCTGGCTGTTCGCGTGCCCGAGGTGCAGGGACGCGACGTTCACCTGGCAGCGCTGACCCGCCCAACGACCTCGGAGGCGCGCTTGAGCCTCAACCTGGCCTCGACAACTGCCCGGATGGACAGGGATTGGCCCTGCTGCAGAGCGCGAATGAGTCGCTTCCGGTGTGGTTGGTGTCGCCAGGAGGCGTGACTTCATTCCCGCCACAGGCAGCGACCGCGACAGTCAATGCAACGAATGCGATCAGGCGCTTCATTCTCTTCTCCTTCTTTGAGGTGGATCTGACGTCGTCATGCCTCCGCGGAGTGCAAGTCAGCCAGGATCCGCAGACGCGGCGAGGCCCGGGGGGCTCCACCGTGGCGGAGACCGGGCTCGCCGTGGTCGGTCTCCTGCCTCTGGAGCCCCCAAGCGCACCTTGTGCCGGCACTCAGGCGGCGTGTAGCGTCTCTGCCCTCTCGAGCCTCGGCAACCCGTGAGACGAGGCTTCCGGACTCGGTGAACGGCGCCAGGAATGGCGGGTTGCGGAGGTGAACCGATGGGCGTTTGGCATTGCGTGGTCGCGGCTGCGCTGACGGCGGCCAGCTCTACCAGCCCCCGGGTCTATTCGCCGACTTGGCCCTCGGACCCAGGGATGATCCAGAACCGCGAGGCCCTGGTACGCCAATGGCGCCAGAAGGGGCCCGTCGCCATCCAGAGCATGATCGGGGTTGCCTGCTCGGGCGTTGGCTCAGCGGCGAAGGACAAGCGCTCGATCCCGTTCTTGCTGCGGCAGGATCTCGACCTGGTTCATGCGGCAGAGGACGAGCTCGCCAGGCAGGGAGTCGCGGCCGTCGCGCCGCTTCTCGCGTACTTGCGTACAGAGGGAACGAGCGGCTGCGGCCATCACCCTGCCTCGGCGCTGGCAGCATCGCTCAACAGCCATTCGCACCTGCTCGCACGGGTGCTCTGCGGCCTGCGCGACGACGCGCCAGGCGCGGCTCGGGCCTACCAGAGCCTTGCAGAAGCCCTGAGGCCGAAGGACGCCAAGGGCGCCCTGCTGCAGGAGGGAGTCCTCGCCGCCCTCGAGGAATGGAAGCTCAGGAAGGACTCCTGCGTCCCTCCGCAGGGTCTGGCTCGCGTGATCCTGAGTCCCACGCGTCCCCTGGCCGAGACCGGGCTCACCCTTCTGGCGATAGGGGGCCTCGGGCCCGGCGCGGCGTCGCTGTCCAAGGAGCTCGTCGCCCTCCTCGACGATCCGAAGCCCAGGAGTGACAGGCCCGACATCGTGCGCGTGCTGGGGCGATTGGGCGAAGTCGGCGAGCACACGCTGGAGGGAATCCGCTCCTTGCTGAAGCGGGCCGAGCCGGGCGAGCAGAAGGACCTGCTCGACGCCATCGCCACCCTGGGACCAGGCGCGAAGCCGCTCCTTCCGGCACTGATAGCCCTTGCTCAAGCCGAGGTCGACGCCTTCCAGGGCACGAAAGCGAGTGGCCCGCCCAGCCGGAACGACAGGATCCTCGAAGACCTTTCCTCCCTCGTGCCCCTGCTCGCGGCGCTGGGCGCCGCCAACGCCCCAGACGCGCTGCCGCCGCTCAAGAAGGCCCTGGAAGTCGTCAGATTTCCCAGCCCAAGCACCCGGCGGATGATCCTCGGGATCGGCCAGCTCGGACCCGCAGCCCGGGAGCTCGCGGGCGAGCTGCGGCAGGTCCTCGCCAATGAACGCCTCAACTTCGACGCACGCGAAGCGGCGGCCGATGCGCTCGACTGCATCGGTGCGCCTTGGAGCGCGAAGGACGCCGCGCTGCTCACGCCCAAGGAGGTGGAGCCCTGCACCCTCGAGCGCATCCGCCCCGAGGGTTGTGGCCGGAGGTACACGCCGCTCCCGGGGAACCCCGCGCGCGTCTCCCCATGCCTAGTCATCCAATGCCGGTATCCGCGGCTGACCCTCGGCCAGGTCTCGACCACCGGCAGCGTCGATCGCACGAGTGCCGACACTCTCGTCTCGTGGCGCGCCTTCCAGCTGCGCGAGTGCTATCTGCGTGCATTGGAGGCGGAGCCGGCGCTGGCAGGCGTGAGCGAGGTTGGCCTCTCCCTCGACGAGGGAGCAGGCGTGCAGTCTGCGAAGGTCACCGGAACCCAGAGCCAGGACCTGAATCGATGCCTCGAAGATCGCCTTCGGTCGTGGAAGTTCGCCCCGGCGCAGGGGATTGGGCCGTCGAAGGTGGACTTCACGGTGACCTGGGAGCCCTCGGCAATCTACGACGGCTCGCCGGAATGAGACTCTTGGGGGCGCGGGCAGCAGGCTGGTCCGCTAGATGGTCAGCTCCGGGCTCGTTATTGGACTGGTCGGTACAAGAGCCCGTGGCCGTGACTGTCACCCCGTTCGACCCCAACGCCGACCTCATCGTCGTTGATGTGGAGCTGATCGGGCGGCTTGGTCTGGCCGATCTCCAGAGGGCCGGAGAGCACCAGCCGCCAGGTGAAGGGCAGTGGTGGCGCGGCGTCAACCCGGCTCCCAAGGGTCGATGACCACCAGCCCTGGGTACTCGAAATCCCTGCCGTTGCGCGTCACCAGCCGGAGCTCGTGGTGCAGCGCCGTGGCCGCAAGCAGGCTGTCGATGGCCGGCACCGGTCGTCCAACCTCGGCCACGAGCCGCCCCCACCGGTCCGCGACCTCGCGATCGACCGGTAGGACGCGCTCACCGAACCAGGCAGGCAGCTCGCGCTCCAGCCAGACTCGCAGCCGCTCTCGACGCCGCCCGGGGCCAAGGCCTTCGACGCCACGGCGGATCTCGCCCAACGTGAGCGCGCTGATGCACAAAGCCTCGTCCGGCACCGCGTTCAGCCACTCCAAGACCGCAGGCTCCGGTCGGGGTCGGACGGTCTCAGAGAGGACATTGGTATCCAGCAGGTAGCTCATCGCAGCTTGGTCTCGCGAGTCGGGGTCTTGTCTCGTTGCAGGTCGAGCTCCACCCCAACGAGGGGCGATTTGCGCATGAACTCCACGAAGCGCAGCCGGGGCCGCTTGAGGCGCTGGTACTCGACCTCGGAGAGGACCACCGCCGTGGGCTTGCCGTGGACCGTGACGCGCTGAGGACCTTCGGAGCCTGCCCTCTTGATGAGCTCGCTGAAGCGGGCCTTGGCTTCCTGGAGCTGCCAGTCGGACATGAGGCACCTCAAGAGATCTGACCAGTTTGACTATAATTCTCCATTGGCGTGAGACCAAGAGGTCATGGCCCCGCCCGCGACGCCACGCGCTTGGGGCATCGCATTGACACCCGCGCGAAGCGGTTGGTATGCCCGGCCAGGCAGCGCGCGAGGGAGGACTCGAGACCATGACGGCAAGACAGCTCGCCATCGCCATCGCCACCGCCGCGAGCGCGGCCGGAGCGTGGAGCAGAGGCGCGCCGCGCTCGGGAGAGGTAGCTCATCCGTGAAGGTGATCGGTCTGACCGGCGGAATCGCCTCGGGCAAAAGCACGGTCGCGCGCCTGCTCGCGGCGATGGGAGTGCCGGTCGTCGACGCGGACCAGCTGGCCCGGGAGGTGGTCGAGCCAGGCCGGCCCGCGCACGCGGCCATCGCCGCCCGCTGGCCCCAGTTCATCCGCTCCGACGGAACCCTCGACCGCGCCGGCCTGGGGGCACTGGTGTTCGCCGACCCGGGGCAGCGCCGGGAGCTCACCGCGAAGGTGCTTCCGCGGATCATCGAGGAGCTCGACACCCGCAAGCGGACCCTCGAGGCCAGCGGCCACGCCTGCTGCGTGTTCGAGGCCGCCACGCTCTTCGAGGAGAGGCTCGAGCACCTGGTGGACGGCGTACTCCTGGTCAGCCTCGCGCCCGAGGAGCAGGTGCGACGGCTCGTGGCGCGCTCGGGCTTGAGCGAGGCGGAAGCCCGGGCCCGGCTCGCCGCGCAGCTGCCGCTCGAGGAGAAGGCCCGGCGCGCGCGCTGGGTCTTGGACAACAGCGGTCCCGAAGCCGGGCTCGCAGCCAAGGTCCGCGACCTCTGGAGCCAGATCCTCAAGGAGGTCTGCTGATGAGTGCCAAGCGCCCGGCCGCCGCAGCGGCTCCGAAGAAGGCAGGTGGGGTCAGCGGTGACGCCGGCGAAGCCCTCTTGCTGAGCGACTCCACCCGGTACGCGGAGCTGGAGAAGATGCTGCTGCGGGAGTCCCGGCTGCCCGGGCCGCGCGGGAACCTCGAGCTCGCCGCGCGCTTCGCCGAGGCCGCAGGCAGGCAGGCGAGCGATCCCCTGTGGCGCCTGCTCGAGTCCTGGCTCGCGCTCTCTCCTGAGCAGGCCCCGGTCAACGACCCCCGCGAGTTCCTGCCCTTCTGCGCGCTGCTGGCGGCGGCCGAGACCTGGGCGGGACACAAGTCGCGCCGCAGGGCCATCGCCGCGCAGGTGCGCGTCGCGGCCAACGACCCCCGTTGGCGCCTGCGCGAGGGCGTCGCCCAGGCTCTGCAGCGCATCGGGTACGCCGACCCCCAGGGAATGCGCGGGCTGATCGCCGCCTTGGCATCCGGGCGGCCGACGCTGCTCGAGCTTCGGGCCATCGTGGCTGCCCTGGCCGATCCGCCGCTGCTGGGCGATCCCGAGAACGTGGCGCTTGCCCTCGACCGCGCCGAGGCGATCCTCGCCAGCGTCGCGGCGACCGGCGCTGCCGAGCGCAAGTCCTGCGCCTTCAAGGCCCTCGAGCAGGGGCTCAGCTACGCCCTGAGCGTCTTCGTCGCGCAGGCGCCGCAGCCGGGCTTCGCGCTGCTGCGGCGGTGGGCAACCTGCGGGGACGCCAATATCAAGCGGATCCTCGAGCACAACTTGGGCAAGGCGCGCCTGACTCGACGATTCCCGATGGAGATCGCACGGGTGCGCGATGCCCTGGCAGACACGCAGCACACACAGGGGAGGAAGAAGTGACCCAGCAGCGGACGAGGTCCAGCATCTTCGTCACCGGCTTCCCGGGCTTCATCGGCCGGCGGCTGGTGACGCAGCTGGCGACGACGCGGCGCGAGGCGAGCTTCCACCTGCTGGTCCAACCCCGGTTCGCCGAGGAGGCCCGCCGCCACGTGCGGGCCCTGCCCCGTCCGGAGCGCATCGAGGTCCTGGAAGGGGACGTGGTGGACATGCACCTGGGGCTGGCCGGTGGCGAGTACGCCCGCCTCTGCGACGAGGTCACGGAGATCTGGCACCTCGCAGCCATCTCCTACTTGGGAGTCCCGCGGGAGACCGCGCGGCGGGTCAACGTCGAGGGCACGCGCAACGTGCTGGAGTTGGCCCGCGATTGCGGTGAGCTGGAGCGCCTGTGCCACTTCTCCAGCGCCTTCGTCTCCGGCGATCGCCAGGGCGTGGTGTGCGAGGACGAGCTCGACGCCGGCCAAGGCTTCCGGTCGGCCTACGAGGAGACCAAGTATCAAGCTGAGAAGCTGGTGCGGCGCGCCGCCAAGGCTCTTCCGGTGGTCATCTTCCGCCCCGCGATCGTGGTGGGGGACTCGAAGACCGGGGAGATCGACCGGCTCGACGGTCCCTACTACCTGTCGGTGCTGCTGGTCACCAGCCCGCTCGCGGTGCCGCTGCCCATGCCGGGCGACGGCGTGGCGCCCTTGCACGCCCTGCCGGTGGACTTCCTGGTGGACGCGTCCATCGCCATCGCCCGAGATGAGCGCTCGCTGGGGCGCACCTTCCACCTGGTCGATCCCTCTCCGATGAGCTCGCGGCGGATCTACGAGATGATCGCCGAGCAGGTGCACCGCAAGGTGCCCAGGGTGAGCGTCCCGGCGCGCGCCGCGGAGGCGCTGCTGCGCATGCCCTTCCTCGAGAAGCTCGCCCGTCCACAGCGCGCGGCGCTCGGCTACCTGAACCAGATGGTCTTCTACAACTGCCAGAACACCCTCGAGCTGCTCGACGGCACGGGGCTGCGATGTCCGCCCATCACCTCCTATCTGCCGAAGCTGGTGGAGTTCGCGCGCGCCTACTACCGCAAGCGCCGCGAGGAGAAGGCCGGGGTCGAAGACCCGCTCGACTCGCCTGGGCAGCCTGGGCCTGCGTCCCTTCGCTAGCCCGGTTGAGCCGGAGCCCCCGAGGGGGCCGGGGCTTCGGGCTCCAGACCTCAGGCTTCAGGTCAAGCGGCCCCAGGCCCCTACTCCGCCATGTCCAAGGCTCTACCTGGGGCCTGAAGCCTGAGGTCTGGAGCCCACTTGCGCGGGATTTCCCGACGAAGGACTCGGGCCTCGAAATCAGGGCAGAACACTCTCGACTCACCCTCCCCTCGAGACCCTGGAGCGCCCTGGGACGCTTCTCCTCGTTCCCAGGCATCGTGCCGGATGGTAGGAGTCCTGCGTCCTTCTCGCTGACCAGACCTGCCCCAAAGGCCCGCGTCAGGGTGCGCTGCTACGCTCAAGCTCGTCCGAAGAACGGCTCGGAGGCCAGGGATGCGTTGGATTCTGCCGAAGGTCGACGAGGCAAGTGCGGCGATGCTCGTCCGAGATCTGGGGCTGCATCCGGTGGCGGCGCGGGTGCTGGTGGCGCGAGGCCTGGCCACGGCGGAGGCGGCGAAGGAGCTCTTCCAGGACTCCTTGACGGATCTGCCCGACCCCTCGCGCATGAAGGGCATCGAGGAGGCCGTGACCCGCCTGGTTCGCGCCCTCCGCTCCTCCGAGAAGATCACCCTCTACGGCGACTACGACGTGGATGGGGTGACGAGCAGCGCGATCCTGGCGACCTTCCTGCGCGCCGTGGGCGCCACCGACGTCGCGACCTACACCCCGCTGCGGCTCGATGAAGGCTATGGCCTCAACGCCGAAGCCGTCGAGCGCATTGCCCGCGATGGGACGCGCTTGTTGGTCTCACTCGATTGCGGCATCACCTCCGTGGCGGAGCTCGAGGTGGCGCGCAAGCTCGGCCTGGACGCGATCGTCGTCGACCACCATCAGCTCGGCCCCACCCTGCCCCCGGCAGTCGCGGTCATCGACCCCCATCAACCCGGTTGCACCTTCCCCAGCAAGGATCCGTGCACCGCGGGGCTGGCCTTCCTGCTGGTGGTGGCGCTGCGCCGCGCCTTGCGCGAGGCGGGCCACTTCGGCAGCACGCGCGCCGAGCCCAACCTGCGCGAGTACCTCGACCTGGTGGCCCTCGGGACCATCGCCGACGTCGTGCCGCTGCGCGGGATCAACCGCATCCTCGTCAAGCACGGCCTGACCGAGATCGCCCGCTCGCGCCGGCCGGGGATCCGGGCGCTGACCGCGGTCGCCGGGCTCACGGGGACGCCCACTGCCGGGCAGGTCGCTTTCCGGCTGGCGCCGCGCATCAACGCCGCCGGACGGCTCGCCGACGCCAAGGCCGGAGTGGAGCTGCTCACCACCACCGATGCCGCCCGGGCCGAGTCGCTGGCCAAGGCCCTGGACGCGGCCAACACCGAGCGCCAGGCCATCGAGAAGCGGATCCTCGAGGAGGCCCTGATCCAGGCCGAGACCTTCCGCGATGCGCGCTCACTGGTGCTCTCGGCTCAGGGCTGGCACCCGGGGGTGATAGGCATCGTGGCGGCGCGGGTCGTCGAGCGCTTTCACCGCCCGACCTTCGTCGTGGCCCTGCACGGCGAGGAAGGGAAGGGCTCGGGGCGCAGCGTGGAGGGCTTCCACCTGCATCAGGCCTTGACGCGCTGCGCGGAGCACCTGATCCGCTACGGCGGGCACAAGCACGCCGCGGGGCTCTCGCTCAAGGCCCGAGCCCTGCCCGCCTTCCGCGAGGCGCTGGAGACCGAGGCCCGGGCGAGCCTGGGCGACGGACCCATGGAGGGGCGCTGCCGCATCGATGCCCTGGTCGGGCCGAACGAGATCGACCAGAGGCTGATTGAGGCGCTGGAGCGGCTTGCCCCGTTCGGGGCCGGCAACCCAGAGCCGGTCCTCGCGTCGCTGGGCCTGTCGGCTCAGCCGCGAGTGCTCACCTCCAAGAGCGGTGGAGCCGGACACCTCAAGCTGACGCTCGCCGCAGCCCGGCACCTCGACGTCATCGGCTTCCACCTGGCGGACAAGGCAGCACTGCTGGGCGCGGGGCTCTTCGATGCCGCTTTCCAGGTGGGGCTCGACGAGTACCAGGGAGTGCCCCGAATCTCGCTCAAGCTGAAAGACGTCAGGCCAGGGCAGGAGGGGGTCGAAGCCAAGCGCGCGAAGGCCGAAGCTGTCTGAGCCGGCCCACGCCAGCAGCGCACCGGAAGGCCGTGCCGGATTGGGGTTCGGCGATCGGTGTCAGAGCCGGGAGCGTCAGCGACCGATCCCTGCGACATTCCGAAATCCCAGATTCGATGCAGGCAGCACTAGGCCAGACCCCAGCGCACGCGCCCCTTGGAGAGCAGGGCTCCGACCTTGGCGAGCTCGTGCAGCCGCATGCGCTCCGCTTCGCGCTCGAAGGCCTGCTTGCAGCGTTCCGAGCAGAAGAAATAGCGCTTCTTCTTGTACTCCGAGTTGGGGGAGCTCTGCGTCGCGTCCACCCGCTTGCCACACACCGGATCGAAGTCCATTGCGCCCCTCCCCCACCCGTTTTGAAGCCGCCTCAAGGGAAGGCCAGTGCAAGCGCGGTGCAAAAGCCTGTCTGGGGAGAGGTGACGCGCAACGCGGCCACGGCCTTTCCCAAGCTGGGAAGGCGCCTTCCATCAGGGGGCGCGGGCCGCGGTCACTTGAATTCGTAGCCGCACCAGCCGCAGCGGTCGCCGACCTCGCCGGTGATGTCCTTGAGCATCGCCTTGCACGCCGGACAAGGGATTCCCTCCTGTCCCACCCGGGGCCTCTTGAAGCCACGCTTGCGCAGGATCTTGATCGCCTCCCGGTACTCCTGCAGCAGGCTCTCCTGCTGCGACAGGTGCCCGTTGCTTTCGAGCTCCTCCAGCGCCGAGGCAATGGCCCAGTCCATGACGTTGAGGACCTCGTTATGGGTCTCGACTGAAGCTTTCAACGCGGTGATATCGTTGGCGAAAATGGCGTTGTAGTCGAACTGCTGGGCCATGACGCGCTCCATACGGGGGTTCGGGCAGGCGGGCAGCTAAAAACCTTATCGTTTCAGCATGTTCGGTGCAATTGCGCCCTTTGCCCTTGAAGGGAGAGGAAGCGCTGGACTATAAGGGCGCTCTCGCTTGGGGCATCGATTCGTTGGCTCCTGAGCAGCGTGGCGGATGCAGTTTGCGAGCACTGGGACCGCACGCCGGCGGATGCGCTAGAGCAAGGGCGGATTCGCTCGCGGAGAAGATCATGGTCCAGGCGTTGGGGCCCCTCCCCGTTGCCGTCGTGGGACTGGGGTTCATCGGCCGAAAGATCGCCGAAGCCGCGCTGGCCTCGCCCGACCTGACCTTGGTCGCGGCGGTGGACCTGGCGGCTTCGCTTTCCGGCCGGTCGCTGTCCGACATCGTTCCCGGAGCCCCGCGCTCGGTGAAGGTGGACCGCGATCTGGGCCTGTGCCTGCCCAAGCTGCGCGGCGGGGTGGTCCTGCTTGCGACCGGCTCCCGCTTCGAGGCCCAGCTGCAGCAGCTCGAGGCGGCCGTCCGGGCCGGGGCCCACGTGGTGTCCACCTGCGAGGAGCTCGCCTTCCCCTGGCTGCGCTTCGAGGAGAAGGCGGACAAGCTCGACCAGCTCGCTGTGCAGCACAAGGTGTCGGTCCTGGGCACGGGGGTGAACCCCGGGTTCGTGCTCGATCGCCTGGTGGCGACCGCGGGCGGGGCGTGCGGGTCGGTCCGCCACGCCAAGGCCAGCCGGGTGGTCGACCTGCTCACCTGCCGCGAGTCGCTGCAGCGGCGAGCGGGGCTGGGGCTGACCGAGGACGAGTTCGAGCGTCGAGCAGCGGCCGGCGAGCTGGGGCATGTCGGCCTGGCCGAATCGGCGGCGCTGTGCGCGCTCGGCTTGGGGCTCGACTTCGACGAGTACGAGGAGGAGCTCGAGCCGCTGCTGGCCGACGAGGACCTGGGCGGAAGGCTCCCCCTGAAGAAGGGCCAGGTCGCCGGGGTGTGGCAACGGGTGCGCGGCTTCCACGAGGAGAGGCAGACCGTGGAGCTGGAGCTGACCCTGGCCGCCGACGCCGAGGGGCCTCACGACGAGATTCACCTGGACGCCGAACCCCCGGTGCGGCTGCGCATCGAGGGCGGCTACGCCGAGGACAGCGCCACTGCTTGGGCGCTGGTCAATGCCGCGCCGCGGGTAGCCGCGGCCGAGCCCGGCCTACTCACCGTTCTGGAGCTACCGGCGGGCCGCTAGGCTCGCCTGCCTGAAGGGAAGGACCCATGCTCGATCGCCGCGTCATCGGGAAGAATTACCCCCCGGCACTCAATGAGGTAGAGAGGGGCGCCATCCGGCGCTTCGCCGAGTCGATCGGCGACCCGAACCCCATCTACCGCGAGGAGGAGGCAGCCAAGGCCGCCGGATACCACTCCATCGTGGCTCCGCCGACCTTCCCCGCCACCTTCAGCGGCGGAGTGGACTTCCTCAGCGTGCTCTCCATCAACCCCCGGCACGTGCTCATCGGCGAGCAGAGCTTCGAGTACCACCAGCCGGTGTGCGCCGGAGACCGGCTCACTGTGACCAGCCGGGTCGTCGACATCTACGAGAAGATGGGCACCGGCGGGGTGATGGACTTCGCGGTGGTGGAGGACGAGGGCCGCGACGAGAAGGGGGAGCTCGTCTATCGCGCGCGCAAGACCATCATCGTGCGCCCCCCGACGCGCACACCCGAGGCGGGAGGCGATAGCGCGCCGCAAGCCCCCTCCGCCTGAGGCCCGCCCCAGTAGCGACGATCACCGCTGTCCCACCCCACGACCTTTCTGACGCCCATCCGAAGCCTTCTGGAGGCCCCCATGGCGGCACCGAAGAGACTGTTCCTGGAGAGCCTGCGCATCGGCGACGAGCTTCCCACGCTGACCAAGCCGGCCATCGACCGCGTGCAGATCGCGCGCTTCGCAGGCGCGGCCTATGACTTCAACCCGATGCACATCGACGAGACCCAGGCCCGCGCCGGCGGGATGCCCTCGGTCTTCGCGCACTCGCTGCTGCCCATGAGCTTCATGGCCCAGTTCCTGTCCGACTGGCTCAAGGGGGGCCGGCTGACGCGGCTGGCGGTTCGCTTCGTCAAGCTCGTCTGGCCGGGTGACGTGCTCTCGTGCAAGGGACGCGTGCTGGCGCGCCGGCGCGACGACCAGGGCCGCTACTACGTCGAAGTGGACCTGTGGGCCGAGAACCAGAAGGGCGAGCTGGTGCTCAAGGGGCACTGCACGGGCCAGGTCTTCATCAACGCCGAGGACGAGCAGCGGCAGAAGCGCGGCGAGAGCCCGCTCATCGTGGACGTCTCCGAGCAGACCGAGCTGCCGCGCAACGCCAAAGGCAAGCCGGTCAAGCCCAAGGTCACGCCCCTGCGCCCGCCCGAGAGGCCCGCTGCCGCCGCCGCGCCCGCGCCCGCGCCCAAGAAGCCAGCGGCCAAGCCGGCGCCCGCCTCGCTCCCTCCCGCCAAGCCCAAGCCGATCGCCAAGGTCGCCGGGCGGAAGTAGACGCGCTGCCGCGCGTTGAAGGGGGCGCCATGGCATCTCCACGCCTGCGCGCCCTCGTCGGCGCCGCCGCCGTCCTCGGCTCGAGCGCCGGATGCGCGACTGCGGGGCCACCCTCCCACGATCC
>JACRCT010000691.1 GCA_016218885.1 Deltaproteobacteria bacterium
CCCGTAGGAGTCTGGACCGTGTCTCAGTTCCAGTGTGGCTGATCGTCCTCTCAGACCAGCTACCCGTCGTCGCCTTGGTGGGCCGTTACCCCGCCAACTAGCTGATGGGCCGCGGGCCCCTCTGGAAGTGACGGCTTGCATGCAGAGGCCGTCTTTTTACCTCAGGAACCAATGTTCCCGTGGTCTTATCTGGTATTAGCATTCCTTTCTGAGGGTTGTTCCAGACATCCAGGCAGGTTACCCACGTGTTACGCACCCGTGCGCCGCTTTACTTGCCCCCTTGCGGAGACTTTCTCGCTCGACTTGCATGTGTTAGGCACGCCGCCAGCGTTCGTTCTGAGCCAGGATCAAACTCTCCAATTGAATTTGGAGCGAGGACTTGCGTCCTCGTTGATCTTTGGCAATCAACCAAGCCACGAGGGCCTAGCTGACTGTAAAGGGGACTATCCCTCCCTCCTTTTACAGAGGAAGGAACGCCGCCTCAAAGAAACTACGCGTTCCGCACTTCGTAGTGCTTCGCAGGCTTGCTATTCAGATTTCAAGGAGCGACCGTCGAAGAGAGGCGGATACTAGCCGAGTCGCCTCTCGGTGTCAAGAGCTTTTCTCGACTTCGTCACCTCCCCGCCTCAACCAGCGGGATCTGCAGGTGATTTCCGGTGCGGGTCGCGCTCTCCATTCAGCCAGAGAGGCGCCACACCACCTGGTCGCCCGCGACTCGACAGTCCGCGCGCTTCCAGGCCAGGACCAAGCGCATGCCGAGCGCTTGAGCCTTGAGACTCTTGACGACGATTCCGGTTTCAATGAACAGGCGGTCTTTCGCTTCCGACCGCTTTTGCGAGGCGGGCTTATACGCCGCCCCGCTCCGCTTGTCAAGCCGCCAACCAACTGCGGCCCGCCGACCCTGCTTCAGCCGGTCCTACAACAACAACTACCTCGGCCGTCTTCTTCCGGCCGCCGTTTCGATGGGCGGCTTATAGAACCCAGCCGCCCGCTTGTCAAGTCGCCCATCGCAGCGACCGCCCGAAGTCCTTCACGGGCACCCTTCTAAAACTAGTACATCCGCCACTGCCCGGCTCTTCCCGGACCGTTGCGAGTGGCGGCTTATAGGGCAGTCAGCCTCGCCCTGTCAAGCCGCCCGCCTTCTTCGGCAGCTCACCCGCTCGCCGCCGGGCACCACGACCTCTACTCGAAAACACGAATGCCTCTTCCCCTTGTTCGGGAGTCGAGCACCCCTGCTTTCGCCTGTCGGCTTGGCGGTCTGCCCTGGCTTCACTTCGGAAGGTCACTCGGACGATCCGTCGGATGAAGGAGCACCGCGTCCCAAGCTCTGCGTTGCTGCTACTGCTCCGCCAACTTCGTGCTTCGTCTACCTTGAAACGTTCTCTGCAGTCGCCGTCTCCGCTTTTCCCGTAGGTCCAGCGGCATCCAACACCATCGCCGTACAACTCAACGCCCGATCGGCGCCATCAGCAGAGACCGCGCAACTTACGCGCCACCCCTGGAGATGTCAAGTCTTCGGCACTACCCCGTGATTGGCATCTGCTGCCAAGGCACTTGCCCAGGGCCAAGGGAAGCTGGCTCTCGTGCGACGGCAACGCTCGGCGCGCACGATGGCACACAGGTCGGCGAAGGCTCGTTCGAGGGAGTCGTTCACGATGAGGTAGTCATAGGTCGCGCACCCCGCTTCCATCTCGTGCGCGGCGACGGCCAGGCGCCGGCGGATGATCTCGTCGGAGTCCGTCTGGCGATCCCGCAGGCGACGCTCGAGCTCGGACATCGAGGGAGGCAGGACGAACACGCTCACTGACTCGGGGTGCTTGGCCTTGATGGAGTTGCCGCCCTGGACATCGATGTCGAAGACGACCAAATGCCCGGCCTGCGCCTCGTCCACCGTGCTCTCGTGGGACCCATAGAGGTTGCCGTGGACTTGGGCCCACTCCAGCAGCTCCCCTCGGGCAATCATCTGCCGGAAGGTGGGTTCGTCCACGAAGTGATAGTCGCGCCCGTCTTGCTCCTGACCGCGGGGTGGACGCGTGGTGTAGCTGATCGAGAACCGCGCGGAGGGCTCAGCGGCGAGGAGCCGATGGGCCAGCGTGGTCTTGCCCGCACCCGAAGGCGCCGACAGGATGAGCAGGAGTCCGTGGGAGGCCATGGCGCGTCCTCTGGGGTCACTCGACGTTCTGGACCTGCTCGCGTACCCGCTCGATCTCCGCCTTCATGCCCACCACCGCCTCGGCGATCTCCGCCGACTGGCTCTTGGAGCCGATGGTGTTCACCTCGCGGTGCATCTCCTGGACGAGGAAGTCCATGCGCCGCCCCGCCGGCTCCTCTCCCGCAACCAGACGGTCAAAAGCCCCAAAGTGGGCGTCCAGGCGCGTGATCTCCTCGGCGACATCAACTCGATCGGCGAAGAGCGCGACCTCCTGGGCTAGCCGCTGGGGCTCGACTGGAACGTTGCGCGAGAGCTCGGCGATCCGCTCCTCGAGTCGCGCGCGATAGGTGTCGATGGTGGCGGGGGACAGGGCGCGCACTCTCGCCGCCAGGACACGCACTGCCTCCAGGCGCTTGCTGAGGTCCTCTGCCAGCGCGCGCCCTTCTCTCTCACGCATGGTGCGCAGGGCGACGAGGGCTTCCCCGATCGCCTGGTGCGCCGCCGCTCGAGCGGCATCGAGGTCGATGCCTCGTGGCTCGAAGGAGATGATCCCTTCCACCTGCGCGAGCTCGGCGACTCCGAGGTTCTGCACGAGCCCGAGCGAGTCTCCTGCTCTCTTGAGCTCGGCAACCAGCTCGCGAGCGAGCGCGAGGTCGAGTCGGGGCACGTGGGCCGAGCGGCCCCCGCCCATGCGCTTGAGGGTCACATCGAGTGCTCCGCGGCGGACCCCCTCCTTGACCTGGCGCACCACCTCGGTCTCGAGCGGCAGCAGCTCGGGGGGCAGGCGTGGCTTGACCTCGCAGTACTTGTGGTTCACCGAGCGGATCTCGGCGGCGATCTCCTCCTCGCCGACCCTTCCACGCCCCGCTCCGAAGCCCGTCATCGAGAGGATCATGGCGCTCGTGTACTGGGAGCGCGCCTCGTACGTCAAGGCCCAGCAAGCTGCTCCCTACGTCTCCAGCGCCAGCTGCTGGAGCATCCTGGGCCGATCGTCGCCGGAGATGGGCAAGCAGTCGGCGAGGACCCTGGCCTGCGACTGGACGAAGGCGTCGGCTCCCACCCCAGCTGACGGGCTGCAAGAGAGGAGCCGCTCCATCTCGGACCGACGCTGCTGGCCCCACTCGAGAAGCCGGGCGCGCGGCGAACCGGCACGCAGCACGGCCTCCAGGGCCTCGGCCAGGGTGCGGGCTTCGAACAGGCCGGCGTTCATGCTCTGCATCGAGACGGGCGGGGCAAGGTGAGCGGCGTCGCCCAGGATCCACGCCGCGCCCCGGCCGAATGAGCTCGCGAGCTTGCGCTCGAACCGGATGGGAGCCGACCACGCGAGCGTCTCGATGGGCACCTCGAACCAGGGAGCCCGCTCGGCGGCCAGAGCCTCGAGCCACGAGCGGTCGAGCAGCTCCTGGGCTGGGTCGCCGGCGAGCGCGACCTGCCGGCTCTTCTCGCGACGGATACCCAGCTGCTCGGCAGCGTCGAGCTCGAAGCCGAAGCGGTACCAGCCCTGACCCAACGGCCAGAGCACACCCGCCCGACCACCCGACAGGATGACCCGCACCTCCCTGAGCTCCGGTCCTTGCCCGGCAAACTCCCAGACCGCAAAAAGCTGGGGGTCGCCGACCGGAACGAGATCGATGCCGAGGCCTCGCCTCACCAGCGAGCGATGCCCATCGGCCCCCACCACGAAGGGAAGCTCCGCCTCCTCTTCCCGGTCCACGACCCACTCCGCGGTCTGCACCGAGTACCCGGAGGAGTCGAGCTCGAGACGCTCGATGCGCGTGTGCGCGACCCCTCCCTCCACCGTCACTCGCCCTAGTCGATGGCTCCACAGGACCGGCACCCCTTCGGCCTTGAGATGCTTCTCCAGGGCGTCCTCGAGGGCCTGCTGGGGAACGATGAGCAGGAACGGATGCTTGCCAGGCAAGGCGGAGTAGCGCGCCTCGACACGGCGCACGGGGCCCTCGTAGAACGCGACGCCGTCGAGCCGCTGGCCGCCAGCGATGAGCTCCCCCGCCAGGCCCGCGTCCTCGAGCAGGTCCAGCGAGCGCGGGTGGAGCGCGCAGGCGTAGGTGCGTGCCGTGGTGCGCGGTTGCTCGTCGACGACGGCCACGCGCACCCCGCGGCGAGCCAGGGTCAGGGCGGTGAACAGCCCCGCCGGACCGGCTCCTGCAACCAGGACCTGGACGTCGCGCGGCAGAAGCATCGGATGGCTCCCTGTGCTCGAGGGATCCAACCGTAGCGTCCTCATGCCCGCCTGGCTAGGGCACGAGAGTCGGGGCTCGTGGCGACTGAGCAGCTCACGACGGAGGGGCGGCTCAGCCCCCTTGAGCGGCTTCACCCCGAGAAAGCGTCCCCTACAGCCCCCCCTTCTTCAGGGCCTCCTTCAGCGCCATCACGTCTGCATCGTCCACGACGACCTCACTGCTGGCATGCACGACCGCCGGGCTGCTCACGCGGCTGCCGCACCTGACAGGAGCCAGCGCGCCGCCTCGAAGACCTTCTCTACGTCCTGCGGCGAGGCGGTCCGCACTGCGACTCCGGCGAATCGGCCCCGATGCGACCAACGCCCGCCGTCCTGGGCCAGGAGCACCGCGGCGACCGGCGCCCCGCAGGCCACCGCAAGGTGCATGGGGCCGGTGTCATTGGTCACCACCAGGGCACAGTGCCTGAATACCGCGGCGAGCGCCGCGAGGTTGGTCGGCGGAGCCAGTCGCGCGGCACCCTCCGAAGCGCTGGCGACGGCGCGGGCCAGCTCCTCCTCCCCTGGCCCCCAGAGGACGAGCGAGGTGGCGCCCACCTCCTGGCGCAGGCGCACGGCGAGCGCTGCGAAGGCTTCTGGGGGCCACCGGTGATCGGCCTTGCGCGCCCCCGGGTTCAGGCCCACCAGAGGCCCCGCCGGCGCTGCGCCGCAGATCTGCTGGGCAAGCGCCCTTGCGGCAGGGTCGCGATCGACCGTCGTGTCCAGGCCCTCTCCTGCAGCAGCGATCCCCAACGGTCGCAAGAGCTCGAGCTTGGCCGGCACCTCGCGCTCCACCTCGACCGCGTGCTCCACCTCGTGAGTGAGGAAGCGCTCGGAGAGCCCGCGCCGATGGCCGATGCGGACCGGGGCGCCGCTGAACCGGGTCGCCCAGAGCGAGGTGAAGCTGAAGGCGTGCCAGTGTCCGGCGTCGATGGCGACGTCATAGCCCTCGCGGCGCAGCGCAAGCACGAACGCGAAGAACCGCCAGGGCGCCCGGAACAGATCTCGCTTCTGGAAAGGCAGGATGCGGTCGGCCAGCCCGGCGACGAGATTCTCCTTGCCGGCCGCGACCAGCCAGTCGACGCGCGCGCCCGGCAACCCTTGCCGCAAGGCCCGAACCAGCGGCGTGGTCAGGAGGACGTTCCCCACCCGAGGGTCGGTGCGAACCACCAGCACCCTGCGAATCCGGCTCGGGTCGAGCTTCGGCGCCGGCTTGGGCGCAGCCCGAAACAGAAGGCGGATGGCGAAGAGCAGGAGCGCGCGTCCCAGACCGCGTAGTCCGCTCACTGCCGTCCCTCGCGCGCCAAGAGGTGGACCACTGCATTCCAGACCCGGTCCGCTTCGAGCTTGCGCAGGCAGTCGTGGTGCGCGAAGGGACAGAGCTTGGCGCCTGCGGACCCGCAGGGCTGGCAATCGAGCCCGAGGCGCAAGGCCTGGGCATGGTGCTCGAGCGTGTGCGCCCCGGGATCGGTCGGGCCGAAGAGCAACAGCGCCGGGGTGCCCAGCGCGCGCGCGGCGTGGGAGAGGGCGGTGTCGCCTCCCACCACGGCCCGCATCAGCGCCATGGCCGCGACGGTCGGCAGCAGCCCGGCCCCCGTCATGTCCAGCAGCGGCACCCGGGCCTTGGCCTTCACTGCCTCGGCAGCGTCGCGATCGTCGCGATCATCGGGGTCGCCCAGGAGCACCGGCCTCAAGCCTGCCTCACGGGCCTGCTCCGCCAGGAGGGCGAAGGAGCCAGGAGGCCAGCGCCGGGTAGGGCCCTCGGCGGCCAGGACCAGGCCCAGCGAGGGCTCGTCGCCCAGCTGCCCGCGGGCCGCCTCGAGCTCGGCAGGCGGCGCGGCGAGCTGCAGATCGGTCGGCCCCTCGATGCCCAAGGCCCGAGCGAGGTCCATGGCCCGCTGGACGAACGGCTCCCGCGTCTTCACCGGGACCCGGACCGTGAAGAAGCGTCGCAGCAGGGAGAGGTCGCCGCCCACCCGCACCTGCGCCTTGGTGAGCCAAGCCAAGGCGGCATTGCGCAACGAGACATTGGGAACCAGCACCAGCTGGGGCTCGCCGAGCTCTCGGGCGACCCGTCTGAGGGCCGAGAGCCCGCCTCGGGTTGACAGCGCAAGCACCCGATCCACGCCGGGGACACAGCCGGCCAGCGCCGCCACCTCGGGAGCGCTGACCAGGGTCAGGTGCGCCGCGGGCCAGGCGAGCTTGAGCACCCGGATCAACGGCGTCGCGAAGAGCACCTCACCCAAGGGCGCGGTGTGGGCGACCACGATGCGTTCAGGGGCAGTATCCAGCGTGGCCACGCCCTACTCCGAGAGCGCCTGCGCTTGTTCGAGGAGCATGACCGGGATGTCGTCCTCGATGCGGTAAACGAGCCGGCAGCCCTTGCAGTGGATCTGCTGCTTCTCCTCGTGGAACTCGAGCTCGCCCTTGCACTTCGGGCAGGCGAGTATCTCCTTCAGCTGTGCGCTCAGGGCCATCCGGCACGCTCCGTGACGACGTGGCGGACGATGATGGAGCAGCCCCGGCGGGCTTTCAAGGCTGGAGCACGGCGGCGGGATGGCGACGCGCCCGAGGTCACGGCAGCGGCACTGCGCTCAGGATGGCCTTGAGGTCCTCGTCGGTGAAGAACAGACCGCCTCCCACGAAATAGTCGCGCCCACTCACCAGGCGGCGGGTGGCGAGGTCCCGGGCGGCGGGGTTCACCAGGTCGGTGTCGTAGAGGGTACGGTTGAGCGCGTCGTCCACTCCGGCGGTCACGAACAGGTGCCCCAGGAAGCTGTAGTTCAAGTACGCCCTCAGGCGCGGGTAGTCCTTGTTGGTGGCGGTGAACTCGAACAGGTCGGCGGTGATCGACAGGCTGTCGTCGAGAAAGCGCAGATTGGCTCCCACTCCCCCGGTGGATTCGATGATGCCGAAGCGCAGGGTCACGAAGTAGTAGCGCTTGGCGAACTGGGCGCTGTACTTGAGCTGCTGCCGGGTCGTGATCACCGTCTGCAGCTCGCGCTGGTCGGAGTCGGGCGGCAGGCGCTGCACCGTCTCCTCCACGGTCATCCCGCGCGGGTCGTCCACGATCTCGAAGAAGTAGTACTTGTCCGGCTTGGGGATGAGCTTGAGCTGCAGGTAGTTCTTCGCGCCGCGCTGCTTGAAGAGGTACTCGCTGCGCAACGAGACCTCGGTCATCAGGCCGGCGACCCGGTTCACGAATTCGGAGGCGTCGGCGACCGTCTGCGAGAGGTCTTCGGCCATCCGCTTGTCGTTGACCAGCGTGCCCAGAGCCCCCTCGCCGCGGTCGATCTTGCCGGTGACCGACTCCACGTTCTGCAGAGACTGGTCGAGCCGGGCGAGAGTCTGCTTGAGCCCCGCGACCGACTCCTTGAGCTCGCCCTCGCCTGAGCCGAGGACCTGCTTGACCGTCTTGAGGACCTCCCGCACGTCCTCGGTGGCTCCGCGCACGTTGGCGACGATCTGCCGGTAGTTCTCTCCCTCGCTGAAGGTGATGTCGCGCACCGCGCCGCTGGCGCCCTCGAGGTTGGCGAGCACCTCGTTCAGCTTCTCCCCTGAACCGCGGATGGTCTGGTCCATGCTCGTGGAGAGC
Organism: Deltaproteobacteria bacterium; assembly: GCA_016218885.1. GTDB lineage: Bacteria > Myxococcota > Myxococcia > Myxococcales > UBA5297 > JACRCT01. The sequence goes on from JACRCT010000691.1 coordinate 7,984, forward strand.
TTGACCATGTTCTCCATGATGGACTGCAGGTTGCCGGCCCCCGCCTCACCGCCGAGGACCTGGCGTAGCGAGGTGGTGACCGCCTGGATGTCGACGGCGATGGTGTTGAGCTTGTCGAAGGTCTGGTCCAGACCGGTCTTGTCGTAGACCACCTTGATCTGCCCGCCATCGGGCATGAGCGGTGCCTGCTCGGTTCCCAGCGTCAGGTCGAGCAAGTAGTCGCCGAGCATCGACTCCGAGCGCTTGGACAGGGTGGCGTCGGTGCGCAGCCCCAGGTCGCGGCGGATGCGCAGCGTGACCCTCGCCAGGGTCCCCTGGAGC
>JACRCT010000687.1 GCA_016218885.1 Deltaproteobacteria bacterium
GGAACGCGAGCGCGAGGAGGCCGCTCGCGAGGAGCAGGCCGAGGGAGGCGAGGAGCAGGGACATCAGGGCTTGGCCTGGGGAACGCGCGCCTCGACCCGGGCCGCCTCCTTGAGGATCTCGTCGTTGCCGGCGCGGCGCAGCACGGCCTCCTTGAACGCCGCGTCGTGGAGCGCGGTCGCCAGCCGGGCGAGCAGCTGGAGGTGGCCGCGGATGGTGGGGCTGACGATGGAGAAGAGGGTGTGCACCGGCTTGCCGTCGAGCGCCCCGAACTCGACCGGGTTCTCGAGGTAGCAGAGGGCGACCGACGCGCGGCCGCCGCTGACCGCGATGGGCTGCCGCACGTGCGGGATGGCGATGCCGTTGCCGACCGCGGTCGACCCGCCCGCCTCCCGGGCCAGCAGCACCTGGATCAAGGTCTCCTGGTCGAGCTCCTCGGGCAGGCGCATCACCCCCTCCACCGCGCGCAGCACCGACTCGCGATCGTCTCCGGGGACGTGGGCGTGGACGCCGCCTGCGGTGAGCGCCTCGACCAGGCTCAGCGGCGCGCCGTCCTCGTCCTCGTCCTGGAACTCCTCCACCGCCACCGGCATCCGGCGCGCGGTCGCCCACTCCAGCAGCTCGGCGCGGTTGAAGCGCGGCTGCTCGCCGATCCACTCGCAGGAGAGCTCGCCGTCGTCTATCCAGCGGTAGACCTGTTGCTCGCGGGTCTGGAGAAGCTTCGCCGCGTCCCTCACCGTCAGGTGCATCCCTTCCTCATCTCGCTCCCCGCCGCTGTGGAGCACGTCGTTCGCCCGGGCCCCTGGCCGGGTCGAGAACGTTGAACGTGCGCCTCGACGAACCCGGACCGCGGGGCGGCGCACTCTACTACCTGGGTGGAAATCCTAGTCAAGCGGCGGGGCGACTCGGTAACCACGGCCAACGACCAGAAACCAAGGTCGTTCTTTGACAACGGACGTCATTCTACGTAGGGTTCCGCCGCTGTCAACGCGCTGCGACAAGGAATCCGGGCGTGGACGACCGTCTCCTGACCATCAAGCAGCTCGCGGCCTACCTGAACGTGAACGAGCGGACCGTGCTGAAGCTGGTCTCCGAGGGCAGCCTGCCGGGCGTGAAGGTGGGCAACCAGTGGCGCTTCCGCAAGGCGATGGTCGACGCCTGGCTCGACGACCAGATGCTGGGCGTGACGCCGCGCTACCTGGAGACGCCGAGGCTGAAGCTGGAGGACGGGTCGGCCCGCAAGCTCCTGGAGCTGGCCAGCTGCTTCCAGCCCGCGCACATCATCGACCTGGCCGCCAAGACCAAGACCACAGTGGTGGAGGAGCTGGCGACGCTGGCGCATGGGCTGGGGCTGGTGCGGGACAAGACCTGGTTCGTGGGGGCGCTCATCGAGCGCGAGAACGTGATGCCCAGCGCGGTGGGGAACGGGGTCGCCTTCCTGCACACGCTGCGGCGCAACCCGCAGCAGGTGACCAGGCCGTTCATGGTGCTGGGCCGGACGCGCGAGGGAGTGGACTTCGACGCGCTGGACGGCCGGCCAACCCACCTGCTGTTCGTCCTGGGCGTGAAGTACGACGAGCTGCACCTGCCCTGGCTGCACAAGCTGGCGCAGATGTTCGCGAACCCCGATGCGACCACCGCCGCGCTCGCCGCCCCCGATCCCGCGGCGGTCTACGCGGTGCTCGCGGAGGTGGAGCGAAAGCTCGAGCCTGGGCGCGATCAAACGAGCTGAACGCGGGTCGCTTGGGCGCGAAGTCCTGCGCGGATTGGCGAAGACTTCAGGCCCCAGACCTCAAGGCTGGCTAGGCTCAGGCTCCAGGAATGCGGGGCCCAGCTGGACCTGGGGTCTGGAGCGGCGGCTGGAGCTACCGCTGGTCGGTCAGGTCCCAGCTCTCTCCGTGGACAAGCCCGCGGATGAACGGCTGATTCAGGAACTCCATGGGGAAGCCGAGGTCCACCCGGCTCACCGAGTCGAGGCGCGTCACCTGCGCCGGCGTCAGCTGCACCTCGAGGCAGCCCAGGTTGTCCTCGACCTGCGAGACCTTCCTCGCCCCGATGATGGGGACGATGTTCGGGCTCTGCGCGCGCACCCAGGCGAGGGCTACCTGCGCGGTGCTCCTGCCCAGATCCTGCGCCACGCGCTTCACCTCCGCGGCGATGGACAGGTTGCGGTCGGTGAGCCGGGAGGCGTTCAGGGAGCTGCGCTTCGAGTCCTCGGGCGAGGCGCCCTTGCCGTACTTGCCCGAGAGCACTCCTCCGCCCAGCGCGGCCCACGGCGTCACGGTCAGCCCCAGCGCCCGGGCCATGGGGAGCAACTCCCGCTCCACCGTCCGCTCGATCAGGCTGTACTCGATCTGCAGGGCGGCGAACGCGGACCAGCCGCGCAGCTCGGCCAGGGTGTTGGCCCGCGCGACGACCCAGGCCGGCATGTCGGAGACGCCCACGTAGAGCACCTTCCCGGAGCGGACCACGTCGTCCAGCCCGCGCATCACCTCCTCGGCCGGGGTCAGCTGATCCCAGGCGTGGACCCAGAGCAGGTCCAGGTGGTCGGTCTTCATGCGGCGCAGGCTGGCCTCGAGCGAGCGCGCCAGGTTCTTGCGGTGGTTCCCGCCTGCGTTGGGGTCCTTCGGATCGGTCGTGAGGCTGTACTTGGTGGCGACGACGTACCGGTCGCGGCGGCCCGTCAGCAGCTCGCCGACGATCTTCTCGGAGGAGCCGTTGGTGTAGACGTTCGCCGTGTCGATGAAGTTGCCCCCGCGCGCGGAGAAGGCGTCGAACATCTTGCGGCACTCGTCGGCCGACCCGCCCCAGCCCCAGTCCTCGCCGAAGGTCATGGTGCCCAGGCACAGCTCCGACACCCTCAGGCCTGTCCGGCCC
>JACRCT010000678.1 GCA_016218885.1 Deltaproteobacteria bacterium
CCGACACCCATAAGAGGAGCCAGGTAGAGAGCCACGCCAAAGGCATTCAGTAGTACCGGCGGCAGCGGCGCCAGGAGAATGTTGGGTGGAAGATCTCGCGCCCAGATGACGCTCAAGCCCCATGTCACCACCCAGGCGGCCAGGAGTGCGAGCACAGCCACGCCGAAAGCGAGCATGCCGCCCCGGCCCCACCACGCGGCATGGACCATCCGCTCGCGCCGCTGGTCGAGCAGCGCGAGCTCGGCGTCATGGTGCTCGCCCACCAGAGACTGAGTGAAGGCCGCCGCCGCGTCCCGGCTGCGGGCAGCGAGCTCCAGGCCGTCCGCCTCGAGCCGAGCTGACCAAAGGCGCGCACCGACCCCCGCCGCCACCAGGAGCAGCGCCGTGGCGAAAAGCACTCTCCCTGGGGTCACGCGCCACACTTCCTTCGCCTCCACGACCGCCGCCCTCGAGCCCGGTGCAGGTTAGCAGTGGCGGTGCACGTTGCAATGATTCGCCCGCTCCGGATGCCGGGCGAGCGACGCCTTGTTCCCCACCTTCGCTCCATGCCAGCCTCTCCTTTCCATGCGCTCCGCCCGCGATAGCCTTCCGCACCCTCTCGCGCCGGAGGTCGTGGGCTGGGAGACGACCCTGCGCTGCAACATGCGTTGCCGGCACTGCGGCTCCACGGCCGGCGATGCCCGTGCCGAAGAGCTCTCTGCTCGCGAGGCCCAGGACCTGTGCCGGCAAATCATCGAGCTGGGGACGCGCCGAGCCGTGCTCACCGGTGGCGAGACCCTGCTGCGCCCGGACTGGGAGGCCATCGTCGAGACCCTGGCGGGTGGCGGGTTGCAAGTCGGGTTGCTGACCAATGGCTGGACGCTCAACGCTCGTGTGGTCCGCACGCTTCGCAAGCACGCCGGCGGTGGCTTCCACGTCGCGGTGAGCATCGACGGCACACGCCAGGCCCACGACGACATCCGCAGCCTGCCCGGCTCGTTCGACCGCGCGCTTCAGGGAGCCCAGCGGATACGCGACGCCGGCATCCCTGTCGCGGTCATCACCACCGTCAGCCACGCCAACCTCGACACGCTACCTGCGCTCGCCGAGATCCTCCTCTCGGAGCTGGCGCCCTACTGCTGGCAGGTGCAGATCACCACGCCCTTCGGTCGGGCGCGCTCACATGCGGACCTCAACCTGACGCAGCTCGAGTACGCCCAAGTCGCCACCTTGGTGGCCCGCCTGCGCCGTGAGCTCAGAGCCTCGGGCACGGAGATCTACCCTGGCGACTGCCTGGGCTACCTCTCCAGCATCGAGGAGCAGATGCGCGGCGAGCGATGGCAGGGCTGCCAGGCGGGGATCGGGCTCCTGGGCATCCAGAGCAATGGCAACGTCAAAGGCTGCCTGTCGATCATCGACGACCGCTACATCGAGGGGAACGTGCTCGAAGAGGGGCTGGAGCGCATCTGGAACCGGCGCGGGGCGTTCGCCTTCACCCGCCAGTTCCGGGCCAGCCAGCTCAAGGGCGCCTGCCGCGCCTGCCCCGAGCGCCGGCTCTGCCGCGGCGGGTGCAGCGCCAGCTCCATCTCCGTCCACGGCAATGCAGGACACGCCCCGTACTGCCTCAAGGCGGTCGAGGACGCCAGACCGGCTCACCCGCCGGCCCGACCCCAGATGCGCGACAGAAAGAAACAACAAGAGAAAGCTGGACGATGATGTAGGCCAAACTTCCACATCCGAGATTGAGCAAGAGACTCTGGGCCTCGACCAGGCCGCTCCACGGGAGGACGAAATGAAGGTGACCGGAACCAAGCCGCAGACCACGAACGCCGCGCCTACCGCTGGCGAGCTCACCCGCTCCGAGCAGGACGACATCCTCAAGCTCCTCAACGCCGAAAGGTCCGCCGCCAAGAAGGCGAAGAGCCAGCCGCCAATCGCTGCCAAATACATGGTGCAGCCGCCGAAACCCTCCATCGAGGAGCCGAGTACCCCGCCGATCGCACCCAAGTACATGGTCGTCCCCGGGCCGATCGTGGCCAGGTACATGGTCGTTCCGCCTTGGGCCGGCGTCGATGCCCACCAAGCTGTCATCAACAAGGCCACCAAGAACGGCATCGTCAGCGTCAAGGAAGCGACCTCCCTCGCCAAGCTGTTCAATCGCGACATCACTGAGGCCAAGAAGGAAGGGAGCGATATCCGCACCGATGTCGCCGAGTTCCTCCACCAGGCGTTGCGCTCGGTGAAGATGAGCGCCAAGGCCAAGGACATCGTGTTCGGCAAGAACGGTCCCGGCCACTTGGCCCAGGGTCACGATGGGCCGATCTACATCCTGCCGCCGATCCGGCCGCCCAAGCCCGGCGATGCGCACGATGGCCCCATCTACATCCTGCCGCAGATAAAGCCGCCGGAGGCCGATGCCCACGACGGCCCCATCTACATCCTGCCGCCGGTCAAGCGGACCAGGAAATAGTCGGCGTCTCTCTCTTCTAGTCTAGGACGAAGTGCGCACGACCCGCTCCGGCGGGCCGTGCCGTCTCGAGCCCATGGGCCTTTCCGCCGGCATCGAAGCGACACGTGCCTGCAACTTCCGTTGCGTGCACTGCTTCGTCGACGCAGGGCTGCGCCCACGGGGCGAGCTTGACACCCGCGAGATGAGGCGTCTGATTTCCGGGCTGGTGGAAGCCGGAGCCGACACGCTGGGGTGGTCGGGTGGCGAGCCGCTCCTACGGCGCGACCTCGACCTGCTCACCGCGCACGCGACGGGACTGGGCGCTCAGGTCGGAGTCCCCACCAACGGCTACTTCGCGACTCTCGCGCGGCTGAAGAGCCTGCAGCGTGCCGGACTCTCCTCGATCCAGGTCAGCCTCGACGGCCCGGACCGTCCACGAGCCGAGCGCTTCCGGCGAGGGCCCGATGACGCCTTCGAGCGGGCCTTGCGCGCCCTGCGCGACGCCGCCGACCTCGGCCTCGCGGTGACCGTGTGTACCCTGCTCTCTCCGGAGGCTGCCGGCGAGATCGAGGAGATGCTCGCGCTCGCCCAGACCCTGGGGGCGACGACCTTGCGCTACACGCCCTGGTCGCCCTTCGGGCGCGCTCGAGGCAACGGCTACGACGAGCGCCCCTGGGCCTCGGCGAAGATGCGCCGCTTCCTGGAGGTCGCCGAGAGCCGGCGCGCGCGGGGACCGGTGCAGGTCCTGCTCGACTGCCCAATCGGCGCCGTTCCCGCGCATCCCAGGTTCCGCTGCGCTGCCGGGCGATCGGTCCTCTATGTCTGCGCCACGGGCGAGGTCTACCCCTGCACGGCCCTGATGTCGCCCGAGCACCTCGTCGGCAACGTGCGCGAGAGGCCGCTTGGCGACCTCCTCAGAGATCCGAGGATGTTCCGCATTCAGCGACAGCTCCTCCGGGAGGCGCCCGCCGGGCGGTGCGGGAGCTGCCCGGTCGTCGCGGACTGCAACGGCGGGTGTCCCGGCCGGACCCTGGCCGCAACGGGCTCGACCCGCGGCGAGTCGCCGGCCTGCCTCTTTCGCCTGCACCCTCCTGCCGGTCGCCGTGGGAGAAGGCGCCGGATCGGGTAGAGCCGGAGGGGCTGGTGGCGCGAGCTATCAGCGCTGCTCGGCGTCGTGCCTCTGGGCGTGCATGCGGCGGCTGAGCCAATCCTGCCGGTGCTCGATACGTGCCTTCTCGGGCGAACTGAGTCCGCCACCGTCCCGAAGCTGGTGGCGGATCTCGCGACCAATGCGACTGTGCTGCACTTCCAGGCGGGAAGCCTCGGCGCCGTGAGCTCGCCGGACCTCACGCCCGCGACGATTCGGGATTGCTGCGCGGCCTGGCGCCCCTCGGCCCGTCCCGCGAGGGCAGGCGTTGACGAGAGCAGCCCCGCCAGGACCACCAACGATCCCAGGATGCGCGCCATGGATTCACTCCTACCGGACTCGCCCTTCCCAGGAGGATCGAACCCGGAGTGCTCCATAAGTTGCAGGATGCAGATAGACGAAGACCCCGCCGGCGATTGCCGATGGGGTCTTTGGTTTTCAGCGCACCCAGAAGGATTCGAACCTTCGGCCCTCGGATTCGTAGTCCGATACTCTATCCAGCTGAGCTATGGGTGCATCTCCTGACTTCAGTATTCTCCGCTTGCGGAGAGGGCGGGATTCGAACCCGCGATACAGTTTCCCGTATACTGGTTTAGCAAACCAGCGCCTTCGGCCTCTCGGCCACCTCTCCAACTGCCACGGGCCGATTCAAGCCCCACACCCGTGAGGTCCAGTGAAGCCGCGTGCTTATAGCCTCGCCCGGAGATGAGGTCAAGCGGGCGGTGAAGCTTATCTGAGATTTTTGTTCGCGCCTCCCACGCATCTCACGGAGGAGAAGGGATTCGAACCCCTGGTACGGTTACCCGTACGGCGGTTTTCAAGACCGCTGCCTTCAGCCAACTCGGCCACTCCTCCAAACGACAAGGCAGAGTAGGACAAGGAGGCAGGTGCTTCAAGCGCCGCCGGGGCCGAGTGAGGCTCATTGCCGACGGACGCGGAAATTGCCCTCCGACAAGACCTTCTTGCGGGCGAAGCCCTGCTCCTTGATCTCAAAGGTGGCGTCGAAGGTCCCCTCGTCGAACTCGCCCTTCTGGGAGGCGAGCTTGGTCACGGTCACGTGGCAGGTACCCTCGAGGTGCTCGTTGGAGCGCTGGCGCCACTGCGCCAGGCCGCAGGCGAAGGTCCCGGGGCCGGTGGCGTCGAGGTAGAGGCTCAAGGCCTCGGGCGAGCTCTCCTTGCCCGCGTTGAGGATGAGCCGCTTGCCGTCGTGGGAGAGGACCGAGGTCAGCTGGCGGTCGAACTCGAACGACCAGTCCCGATCCAGCTTGCCGTGCATCCAGAGCACCGAGCGGACCACCTCGCCCAGCTCGCACCACGGCGTCCAGTTCTTCTGGTAGCCCATCATGTCGGAGATGGAGCCGTCGGCCTCGACGTACTTGCGAAACCAGGAGCGGAAGCCCTCGCAGTCCTCGTGGTTGGCCGCGTCCAGGGCCAGGTCGCGGTAGACGGAGGCGACGGCGCTCCGGTTGCGCGGGGTGATCTGACAGGCCTTCTCCAGCTCCAGGGCGTGTGCCGCCAGCGCGGCGAGCCCCTGGTGACGAATGCGCCCCTGAAGCACGGGGCCGCTTCCCACGCGGATGTCCATGTCGTCGGCGCACCCGTCCTTGAGGGCCTTGGCCCAGCGCTCGCGGCAGCCACGATCGTGGTTGTGCTCGGCGCCGATGAGCAGGCGGATCCGCCTTTCAGCCCTGTCGTTGCTCTTGCCGGTCGGGAAGGCGTCCAGCACTCGCTGGTACTCGACGATGGCCTCCTCCTCCTTGCCCAACAGCACCAACACCTCCGCCTTGCGCAAGAGCAGGTCTGTCGCAACTCTCTCGACCTCCGCTCGCTTGGCCGCCTCGGCCTGGGGCACCCTGGCCAGGGCCGCTTGAACCCTCTGGTCGAGCGCGTCGAGCACAAGCTTCCTCTCCTCGACTTCGAGATCGCCGGGGGTCGGGGCGAGGTTGTAGGTCGCTTCGCCATCCCTGACGCGGCCCTCGACCACGAAGCGGACCCAGTCGTCGAAGGGGTCTCCCAGGTCGAGGGAGCCCATCTTCGCGTCCTGGAGCAGGTTGATCAGCTCCGGCTCGAGCTCCAGCCGGCTGGAGACATGGGGATTGAGCCGCTGCTGTAGCCCCCGTTCGTCGACCAGATGCCGCTGGTTCGCGAGCCAGGCTCGAACCACCTTCAGCGCCTCGACCTCCTTGCCCTTCAGAACGACGCGCAGGCTCTCCCGGCGCCATGACAGATGCTGCTTGAGCAGGCGCGCGAGGAACCGGCCGCGGACGACCCGCATGCTCAGCCGCTGCCGCTGCCCCTTCTCGTCCAGCTTGTCGAAGGCGCTGTCGTCCTTGAGGGCCGCCTCGGAGAGCCGCCCCAGCTCCAGGGCGGACCCGGTCACCACCTCGGCCCGGCGCTTCTCAGCCTCCTCCAGGCGCTTGAGGATCTGCTCCTTGCGCTCGCGCGCCATCAGGAAGGCCGGCGAGCGCGAGACCACCGCCTGGATCGCCTTCTGCGCCTCCTTCTCCTTGCCCTGATCGGAGAGGTCGATGGCCTTGGAGTATGCCAAGAGCACATCCAGGTCGGGCACCTTCACCTTGCGGCGAGCAGCGAGGTTCTTCACCTTCAGGTCGATCCCCGCGGTGATCCTGTCCACCAGCTCCTGCTCGAGATCGAAGACCTTCTCCTGGGGCCCGCGCACCGAGGCGCTGGCGACGACCTGGCCCTTCTCGGCTTGGATGAGCCGGGCGTCGATGCGCAGCTGGGGAGCGGCAGAGTGCAGCGTGCCGGTGAGCAGGTACTGCGCACCCAGGAGCTTGCCCACCTTGGCCGCAGTCGACTGATCGAACGTCCGAGTGTGCTGCAGCTTGAGCTCGCCGATCACCGCCTCGAGCTTGTCGCGCTCGACGACCGCCACGCCGTCCCAGGCGACGAGATCGGTGATGATCATGTCCGCCAGGCCCTTGCGCAGCACGTCGTAGTCGGCCGACCCGGTCTGGTTGTCGAAGTACAGCACCGTCAACACTGGCTTGGCGTTTTCTGCAGGAGCGGCCGCGCAGGCAGCGGCGAGCAGCAAAGCGGGAGCGAGCATGGCATCCCCGGTCAGAGGCGAGAGGCAAGTCGGAATGCGAGGATATACGCAATGCGGTGCACACTCCCCTCCCCTCTCCCCCCAGCCACGGCGCTCGCCGATCGGCTCCAGATGAACGCGGGCTCCTGCCAGCGCGCGCTGACAGGAGCCCGGTGAGCTGCGATTCCCGGTTCGCCGCAGTCCTCGCGTCCGGCTCAGGCCTTGCGGATGATGTCGGTGCCCATGAAGGCGCGCAGGGGCTCAGGTACAACGACCGAGCCGTCCTTCTGCTGGTAGTTCTCGAGGATGGCCACCAGGGTGCGGCCGACGGCGAGGCCCGAGCCGTTGAGGGTGTGCGCGAGCTGGGGCTTGTCCTTGGGGCTGGGGCGGAAGCGGATGTTGGCGCGCCGGGCCTGGAAATCCTCGAAGTTCGAGCAGCTGGAGATCTCGCGGAAGGCGCTCTGGCCGGGTAGCCAGACCTCGAGGTCGTAGCACTGGGCCGCCCCGAAGCCGAGATCGCCGGCGCACAGGCTCATCACCCGGTAGTGCAGACCCAGGCGCTTGAGGACCTCCTCGGCGTCGGCGGTGAGCGCCTCGTGCTCCTCGTAGCTCTTCTCGGGGCGGGTGAACTTGACCAGCTCGACCTTCTGGAACTGGTGCTGGCGGATGAGGCCGCGCGTGTCCTTGCCGTAGCTGCCGGCCTCGCGTCGGAAGCAGGGCGTGTACGCGCAGTACTTGATGGGCAGCTGATCGGCGTCGAGGATCTCGTCCCGGTGCAGGTTGGTGACCGGCACCTCGGCGGTCGGGACCAGGAAGAGCTCGGGATCACCGGTGGTCTTGAAGCTGTCCTCCTCGAACTTGGGCAGCTGGCCGGTCCCGGTCATGGAGGCGCGGTTGACCAGGAACGGCGGCAGGATCTCGGTGTAGCCGCGGCCGGTGTGGGTCTCGAGCATGAAGTGGATGATCGCCCTCTCCAGCTTGGCACCCAGGCCCTTGTAGACCACGAAGCGGGCGCCGGAGATCTTCGAGGCGCGCTCGAAGTCGAGGATGCCCAGCCCCTCGCCGATCTCCCAGTGGGGCTTGGGCGCGAAGTCGAAGGTCGGTGCCTGGCCCATGGTGCGCACCACCGCGTTGTCCTCGCTGCCCTTGCCGTCGGGCACCGAGTCGTGCGGCAGGTTGGGCACGGTGAGGAGGATCTGCGAGAGCTGCTCCTCGATCTCCTTGAGCTTGCCCTCGTCGTCCTTGACCTTCTCCTTGAGCTCCTTGGAGAGCGCTCGGAGCTCGTTGCGGGCATCGTCGGCGAGAGGCTGGGTGTAGCTCTTGCCGCGGACGGTCTTGCTGACAGGCTGCTTGCCCGGCGAGAGCAACGCGCCCACGTCGGCCGCCTCGGCACGCACCGCCTCGATCCTCACGTTCAGCTCACGCCGCTCGCCAAACAGGCGCTTGAATTCCCCCAGCTCGACTGCCCCGCGGCGATTGAGCCGGCGCATCACCTCGTCGAAGTTCTGGGCCACGTTGCGAAGGTCTAGCATGAGCTCCTCAAGTCGTTGAAATTACAGGCTCTATTTCGGCACTCAAAGCGGCGTAGAATAGGCGCCTCCCGGCGCGCCGGTCAATCGCGGCAGAAGGCCTCGGGTTGGCCAGTGGCAAGGTTGGCCAGCGCCGTGTTAACTCGACCGTCCGAAGCAGGGTCCTAGCCGATGTGTATGCCGCCGCCCGCCACCGCTTCCCAGAGACCGTCATGACCGCCCCGGCGTCCGAGGCGCGCGCACACTCGCGGCTGAGGGTCGTCCGTGAAGACGAGCCTATGGAAGGCCCGGGCGATTGGGACCTGCTGACCGCGCACCTCGCCGGCGATCCCGCGGCCTTCGCCGGCTTGGTGCGCCGCTACGAGCGCCCGGTCTACCGGCTGGCCCTGCGCTATGCCCGGGACCCCGACGAGGCCGAGGAGCTGGCGCAGCGGACCTTCCTGCGGGTTCTCGACCACGCCACGACGCTGCGGCCCGAGCAGCCCTTCCGTGCCTTCCTCTTCAAGGTGGCGGCGAACCTGTGCAAGAACCACCTTCGCGATCGGGCGCGGTTGGTGCTTGGCGTGCCGCTCGAAGCCGCCGCGCCCGAGGGCGAAAGTCTGGAGGACAAGGAGCGGCGCGTGCGGCTGCGCACCGCGTTGGCGTCCTTGCCCTTGCGCCAGCGCCAGGTCGTCTCCCTTCGCATCGACGCCGATCTCCCCTTCGCGCAGGTCGCCGAGGCGCTGGCGATCACCGAGAACAACGCCAAGGTCACCTTCCACCACGCCATGAAGCGGCTCAAGGCGCACTTCGCCGAGGAGGACTCCTGATGGCCGCCACCCGCTGTGAAGACGTCGTCGCCCGCCTGACCGGGCCACATGCGCGCGAGGACGAAGAGGTGCGCGCGCATCTGGAGGCCTGCGCCTCCTGCCGGTCCCTCGCCGAGACGATGCGTGCACTAGAGCAGACCGCGCAGTCGCCGTCTCCCGAGCGGCTCGGCCACTTCGCCACGCGGGTCCGCGCCGCACACCTGCGCCGCCAGGACGAGCGCCAGCGAAAGGCCCCTCTACGGACCGGCCTGCTCGCGGGCGCCTTCACGACCGCTGCGGCAGCCGCGGTCGTGCTCGCGCTCGAGCTCGCCTTCCCCCGCCCCTCACCCCTCGCAGCGGGAAGCGCATCGGCCGAGCTCGCGGTCTCTTCCGAGCCAGCGCCTGCGCCCATGGAGATCGAGGCGACTCGCGAGGAGGACGAGGAGCTGTGGGCTGCCGAGCTCGGCGATGAGCCCGACCCCGACGCGGCAGAACCCGACGATGACGAGCTCGCGTTCCTCAACGACGAGGACGAGCTGAACGAAGCGATCTAGCGCTCGGTAGTCAAGTCGTAGATCTCGGTCTCGATCTCCTTGCGATCGCCGGCGTCGGGCGCGAGCCGCAGGTACTCCTCGAAGGCCTTCTTCGCGTCCTTGTTCTTCTTCTTCTCCTTGTACGCGTAGCCCAGGAAGCGCCACACCTCCCTGGCTTCGGGGTCGTTCTGGGTGGCCTCGAGGTAGTACTTGATGGCCTGGTCCGTGCGGCCCTTCGCGTCGTAGCAGCGACCGATCTTGTAGTAGGCGCCCTTCGAGTTCTCGGGGTCGACCTCGAGCGCCTTCTGGAACTTCTGGATCGACTTGTCGAAGAGGTTCTGGGCGAAGAGCGCCTCGGCGACGTTCATCAGCAGCCGCTTGCGCTGCGGGTCCACCTCCATCGTCTTCTCGTAGTACCCGATGGCCTGATTCCAATCGCCCTGCTCGTGGAAGCCGCGGGCCAGCGACTCGAGCGGGTCGGCGTAGTCGGCCTTGATCTTCACCGCCTGCTGCCAGGAGTCCACGGCGTCGGCGAACTTGTTGGCCTGGTACATGATGTTGCCGCGCAGGGCATGGAGCTCCGGCCGCTTGGAGCTGCGCTCCAGGGCGCTCTTGATCGACTCGATGGCCTGGTTGTTCTCATGGCGCTCGAAGTGCACCCGGGCCTTGGTGTAATAGGCGTCCGCGTCAGAGGGATCGAGCGACAACGCCGCCTCGGCGTTCTTCAGCGCCTCCGCGAGCTTGCCCTGGTCGAAGTAGACCGCTCCCAACCTGCTGGTCGCGGTGGCGTCCTTAGGATCGACGTTCTTGGCCTTCTCCAGGGCCTGGGATGCCTCGTCCAGAGCCTTGAGGTTCCACAGGAGCGTGCCGTACCGCGTCCAGATGCGAGGCGTGGCGGGGTCGAGCTGCACCACCAGCTCGTACTCCTTGCGAGCCTCCTGGAGCGAGCCCTCGGACTCCAGCACTTGCGCCATCCCGAAGTGGGCACCAGGGTTTTCGGCGTCGAGCTTGAGAGCCTGCAGAAACTCGGCCTTGGCCTCTTCGCTGCTCTGGGCCACCAGCAGGTAGTTGCCCTGACCGACGTGGGTGTCGGGGATGTTGGGGGCGCGCTCCAGAGCTTGGGAGAAGGCGAGCTTGGCCTCCTCCGGGCGCTTGCGTCGCAGGTGGAACTCTCCCAGCAAGACCAAGGGCTCCCACTGCTTCAGGTCGGCCTGCGCAGCGCGCTTGTAGTTGCGCTCGGCATCGTCGCCCTTCTCGATGGCATCGGCCACGAGCCCAGCCAGGAAGGCCACGCGCGGATTGCCCGGGAAGGAGCCAGCGGCTTCGGTGACCAGCTTCTGCGCCTTGGCGGGGGCGCCGCTCCCGAGCAAGCCACGCACCAGCCCGTCGAGATACTCGATCTCCTTGCTGTCGCTCTTGTAGGCGGCTTCGAAGAGCTCGACCGCCTTTGCGTAGTCGTGGCGGCGCAGCACGAACCGACCGAAGGCGGCCCGGGCCGGGGCCGATTCCGGGTAGCTCTTCAAGGCCTCCTCGAACTCCTTGACCGCCTCCTCACGCTGGTGCCGAGAGGCGAGGAGCATGCCCATCAGGTAGTGCGCCCGGGCCTGGTCCGCGGGAGAGAGCACCTTCTTGCCCTCTTCGCTGAGCGCCCTGCGCAGGGCCTCGGCAGCCTTCTCTGGCTCGTCGAGCTTCTGGACGCTGATGGCCGCCATCTCCACTGCCGAGGAGAGGTGACGGGCGTCGGCATCGATCGCCTTCTGGTAGCCGTCGCGAGCGGCGGCGTAGTCGGGGGTCTTCTCCAGCGTCTTCGCGAACCCCAGCGCGTGGAGGAACTTGGCGCATTTCGGATCCAGCGCCAGCCCGCGATTGAGAGTGGCGGCGGCCTTCTCGGTATTGCGCTCCTGGAGGTGCGTCTCAGCCAGCAGGTAGAGCAGCTCGAGGTCGCTGGAGTTCTTGACGATCGCCTGCTCGATCACCGGGCGGATCTGCGCGCCCTCGCCCTTGAGCAGGTGAGCCCCGGCTCGCGCCTTGACCACCTCGACGTCGTTCTTGACCGCCAGCTCCAGCTCCTCGAGGTACTTCTGCGCCTGCTTGAGGTGCTCGTCGGCCGCGAAGTAACGGCGCTTGAGGTAGAAGACCGATTGGACGAACAGAGCTCGCGCTTCCACCGCCTCCTTGGTTTTCAGCAGGCTCTGCGACTCCGCGAGCGCGCGCCGATAGCCGTTGAAGGTGTCCTCGGTGAGCAGCTTGGACGCCTCCTGGAACTTGGCGTAGTCGGCGCCTCCCTTGGAGAAGCGGGTCGGGAAGAGGTAACTGAGACCGAAGGCTCCATAGGGAGTGAAGGCCCCGGAGATCCCGATGGCCAGCACGACCAGGGCGATCGCTCCACCCACGATGAGCGGCAGGCGCTTCTTGAACTTCTGCTCCGCGGCGGCGCTGTCGACGATGGCGATGGCGGCCATGCGGTCGCCGTAGAGCGCCTTCATTCGCTCCAACGCCTGCTCGGCCGCCTCGTCGGCCGCCGCGGTGGGACTCGCAGTCTCGGTCGGGCTGGAGGAGAGCCCAGGCACTCCTCCCGGGCTCTCCATCAGCTTCTGGATGGCCTCGCCGAACGCCTGGATGGACCCGATGGGCACCCAGCCCTCGCCGCCGTCGCAGGTGACATCCTCGTTCCCCAGCAGCTGCCCCTCCTGGAGCATCTTGACCACGACGGGCTGCTCGAAGGGGCCGAAGACCTTCCCGCTCTTGCGGCGGATCTGGTAGCGCTGCGAGCCTGGGCGCAGCTTCTTGCCCGAGTCTATGCCCGCGCTGGCGTCGTCGATGAAGTCGAGCAGCTCGAGGTCGTTGGCACCGGCGTGCGCGGGGGGTGCGGGAACGCTCGGGCTCGGCAAAGGTGCCGAGAGGTCAGCCTCGAGGTCGTCGCCGCCGGCTTTCGCCTTGGAGCCGATCGGGTCGAACTCCAGCGAGTCCTCACCCTTCGAAGACGCGACCGGTGGTGGAGCCACCGGGGCGGGGCTGTCGAACCCCAGGAAGTCGAGCTCGGAGCCGGGCGCGCCCGCTGCGAACGGAGGGGCGGACGGGGCCGGGGGCGGTGCACCGAAATCGACCTCGCCGAACGCCAGCGAGGACGGCGTGGCCGCAGGCGCAGGAGGAGCAGCTCGAGGAGAGGGAGGAGGGGGGCCGAACGGGTCATCGAAGGCGGCGGGTGCGGAGGCCGGCGGAGCGATCGGCGCCGGCGGAAGGTCGAAGCCAAGATCAGAGGAGGGCGGCGGCGGCGCCATGGCTGCGAATGGGTCCCCACCCTGCGGCGAACCGAACGGGTCTTGGGCGTTGGCTTCCGCAGGCGCATCTCCGAGCACTTCAAAACCCATGTCGGGAGCCGACGACGCGGCCGGCGGCGGCGCCATGGCGGCCAACGCGGCGGGCGCCTCCGGCTGGGGCGCGGACGCAGAGAAGGGATCGAACGCGAAGGCCGGAGCTTGGGCAGCGGGAGGAGGACCGTAGGGGTCGAAACCCTCTGCAGGCGCTTCGGCGGCAGCCGCCTGCGGGGGCGGGAGGCCGAAAGGGTCGAAGCCCTCTGCAGGCGCTTCGGCGGCAACCTCCTGCGGGGGCGGGAGACCGAAGGGATCGGCGCTCCCCGGAGGAGGAGGAGGAGGCAATTCAAACGGATTGAACTCCTCGGAGGCCTGCGGTGCACTCGCGTCTGGGAACTCGAGTGGCCGGTTGCCACCCGCCACCACGGTCTGATCCTGGAAAAGCTCGGTCCCCAGGTCAGGCAGAGGAGCAGGAGCAGGAGCCGGAAGCGGAACCACGGGGCCTTTGCGGGCCGCTGGCGCCGCCGCACCCGGCAGCGGAACCGCAGGGCCCCTGGCCTCCGCGGGGACGGGACCACCGCCTCCGGGCAGCGGGATGGCCGGGCCCCGCGCGGGAGCCGGAGCCGATGCGGCTTCCCCGGGCAGCGGAACCGCGGAGGTTCGGGCGGGCGCGGCGGCGGGCGGCCTGGCGGAAGCAGCGCCTCCTGGCAAGGGCACTGCCGAGCTCGCGGCCGGAGATGAGACGGCCTCCTTCTTGACCGGGAAGGAGGCCTTGCACTTGGCGCACTTCAGGTTGGCGCCCGTCGCCGGGATCTTGGCGTCGTCGACGTTGTACGCGGTCTTGCAGTTGGGACAGGCGACTCGCATGGGTCTCTCGGCTCGCGTTGGGTGCTCACGCCCGCTCTGGATACTCGAAGCGACGCTTGAGGATGAGGAACTGCTGATAGCTGTCGACCAGGCCACCGGCCGCCACGCTGGGCAGGCGGGTTCCGAGGACGCGGCGCACCACCCGGTGGACCTCGTCTTCCGGCAGGCCCGTTACCTCGGCGAGCTCGCGCACGGTCATGGGGTCGTACTTCTGCTTGAGCTCGCGGTAGGCGAGGTAGTCGTCGACCTGCGCGTCGGGAGCGAGGAGGAGCTGGGCGCCATCCTTCATGAGCACCCCCGCCTCCTCCAGCCGCTCCCAGCAGGCCTGCGCCTCGGAGACGGGGAGGCCGGCGCGCTCAGCCAGGACTTGGGGCGAGGCCCCGTCCGGCAGAAGCCGGGGTCCGGCTCCAGGCTCGGCGAGCTCGCGCAAGGCCTGCACCGCGCTCTGGACGCCCTTCTGAGCCACGAAGGTCTCGATGGTCCGGTTGGCCTCGCGCAGGCGCTCCGAGAGCTTGCGCATGATGCGCACCGCGACTTCACCGTTCTCGCGGATGAGCTGCTCGAAGGTGTCGCGCTCGATGACCAGCAGCGTCGCATCCTCGACCACCACCGCGTCAGCCGACCGCGCCTGGCCGTCGAGCAGGGCCATCTCACCCACGCTGTCGCCCTGCTGGAGCGAGGCCAGCAGGAAGCGCACCTCCCCGACGCGCTTGATGATTTCGACCTTTCCCGACTGGATGACGTACATCCGATCGCCCGGCTGCCCCTCCTCGAACAGGATGGTTCCGCGGGGGCAGGGCCTCACGTAGCGATCGAGCGAAGGATTCCCCATGAAGCGAGCACACCTGCCGGCAAGAATCGGAGCGGTGACGCTAGCACGAGGGCGCGGACCCTCC
>JACRCT010000679.1 GCA_016218885.1 Deltaproteobacteria bacterium
AAGCGGTGACGGTAATCGATTGGCGCTTGCCGGTGGCGGTGTCCTTGGCCGAGACCGACACGATGCCGTCGGCGCTGATGTCGAAGGTGACCGCTATCTCCACCTCACCGCGCGGCGCCGGGCGCAAGCCCGAGAGCAGGAACTCGCCCAGCAGCTCGTTCTTGGTGGCGATCTCGCTCTCGCCCTGCAGGACCATGATCTTGACCGTCGTCTGGAAGTCCGACGAGGTGGAGAACATCTCGGTCGCCGAGGTCGGAACGGTGGTGTTCTTGGGGATGATCGTGCGCGCGTATCCCCCGACGATGGCCACCCCCAGCGAATGCGGGGTCACGTCGAGCAACACCACGTTGGACTGCTCCTCGACCAGCGCCGAGGCCTGGATGGCCGCCCCCAGCGCCACCACTTCGTCCGGGTGCACGCCCTTGCACGGCTCACGACCGAAGTAGCGCTTGACCGCCTCGGCCACCGCCGGCATCCGGGTCATGCCCCCGACGAGGATGACCTCCTGAATCTCGCTGGTCTTGACCCCCGCCTCCTCCATCGTCGCGCGCGTCCGTTCGATGCAGCGGTCGATGAGGTCCCGGGTCAGCTCCTCGAGCTTCTCGCGCGAGAGGGCCTTCTGCAGGTGCAACGCGCTGCCCCCTCCGGGCGGCGTGAAGATGAAGGGCAGGTTGATCTGCGTCTCGCGGGTGGTCGACAGCTCGCACTTGCACTTCTCCGCCGCCTCCTTGAGGCGCTGCAGCGCCATCTTGTCCTGCCGCAGATCGGCGCCGTGCTCCTTGCCGAATTGGAAGGCGATCGCCTCGATGATGCGGTTGTCGAAGTCCTCGCCGCCCAGATACGTGTCGCCACCGGTGGCCAGCACCTCGAAGACGCCGCTGGCGACCTGCAGCACCGAGATGTCGAAGGTGCCCCCACCGAAATCGAAGACGGCGATCTTGCCGTTGACCTGCTTTCCGAAGCCGTAGGCAAGCGCGGCGCTGGTCGGCTCGTTGATGATGCGCAGCACCTCGAGCCCGGCGATCCGCCCTGCGTCCTTGGTCGCCTGCCGTTGCCCGTCATTGAAGTAGGCGGGAACGGTGATCACCGCCTGCTTCACCGAACGGCCGAAGAAGGCCTCGGCATCGGCCTTCAGCTCCACGAGCACCATCGCCGAGACCTCTGGCGGCGAATAGCCCCTACCCCCGAGCACCACCTTGACGTCGTCGTGCTCTCCCTCCTCCAGGGGGTACGGGAGGATCTTGCGCGCCTCCTGAACCTGCGGAGCGGACCACTTGCGCCCGATCAGCCGCTTCACCGCATAGGCGGTGTTCTCGGCGTTGGTGACGGCCTGGCGCCGCGCGATGGCCCCCACCAGCCGCTTGCCGTTGGCGGCCATCGCCACCACCGAGGGAGTGAGGTTGGCGCCGGCGCGATTCTTGATGACCGTGGCAATGCCGTTCTGCAGGGTGGCCACCACGCTGTTGGTGGTCCCCAAATCAATGCCGATGATCGGCTCGTGATCCATACCCATCCTGTGACCGCGCCACCAGGCGCAGCTCCCCTCAGATCTTCCACTTCAGCTTCTTCAGGTGCTCTTTGGCCTGCTCGTTGTCCGGGTGCAGCTTCAGAACGGTCTCGTACTCGCGTTGCGCGTTCTTGTCCAACCCGGCGCGTAACAAGACCCGTGCGAAGAGCAGGTGGTACTCGACATTCTTGGGGACGAGCTCGGTGGCCCGGCGAGCGAGGTTGTGGGCCTCCTTCAGCTCCGCCTCTCCCCCGTGGTTGGCCATGACCTTCGCTGCCCTGAAGGCACACTCGGCGTTGTCGGGGTCGAGGGTCACGGCGCTCTTGAAGTGCGTGAGAGCCGAAGCGCTGTCACCGATCGCCTCGGCACTGGTCGCCTCCTTGAACTCGGCCTCGGACCGCTTCTTGTCCCCGCCCCGCTTGGCCTGGGCCATCAAGTCCGCGATTTCCTTGCTCTTCGAGTCGATCTGCGCCGCCAGAGAGAGGTCGGTGTACGCCTTCGCGAACTCCCCTTTCCCCAGGTTCTCCTTGCCGCGCGACACCAGCTCGTGGAGCTTGCCCGCTTTGGCGAGGTAGGGATGACGCGCCAGCCGCGCCCGACGCTCGACCGCCCGTTCAGCTGTCAGCTTGGGATCGATCGCTGGCTCTGCCGCGGCTCGAGGAGCGACGGCAGCAGCGACGCTCTTGGGCGCGGGGGCATTGAGCTCCGGATGAGCGGCCAGATAGGCCTGTCGCTTGGCGGAATCGCTCAGCACCCCCTGGGCTTCGGTCAGCTTCCGGAAGATCTTCTCGATGCGTTGCTTGAAGGAGCCGAGGTTCTTGCCGAAGTATCGGTCAGGGTGAAAGCGCTTGGTCAGCTCGTAGTAGGCCTTCTTGCAGTCCGCTGCGGCCGAACCGGGCGGCACGCCGAGGAGCCCGAAGAAGTGGTCACTCTCCAGCCGCGACTCGAGCTCGAGGACCTCCTTCTTGCGGGCCTCGTCGAGGTCCACCTTCTCGTCGAACGCGGCGGCGTCCACCGCTGCCGGAGCGAGGGGCCAAGCAGCGACAGGGGACGCCCTGGGCGCCGGGGCGGAACGCGGCACCGCCTGCGAGCCGGACGAAGAGGATGGCGCGACGGCCGGCGTTGCGGCTGGGGCTGCTGCGCAACCCGTCGGCGCCGGCATGGGCTGCACCAGGCCCTTGAGACGCATCCCCAGCAGCACCGCGATGGCACGGGCCTCGGAGATCCCGCAGCGCGCCAAGACCTCTCGAATCGACGCCCCCGCTCCGATGGATTGGACCAGGGAGCGCTCGTCGCTGCTCAGGTCGCGCTGCGCGGCCACGGGCGAGGCCCGGACCCAGCTCGCCCGCGTTCCCAGCCCAGCGATGAGCTCCGAATCAGCCAACCCTCACCTCGCGTCCGCGGATCATAGGGGGCGCGTCGAAAATCGGTCAATTTCCTTATGAGCTGGCGGCGAGTGCAGGGCAGAGCGGGCTACAGGATGTAGCGCGACAGGTCCTCGTCCTTGACCACGTCCTCGAGCCGGCGCTGGACGAAGGGGCGGTCGATGACCACGTGCCTCTCGGGGGCGTCGGCGGCGCTGAAGGAGAGCTCGTCGAGCACCCGCTCCATGATGGTGTGCAGGCGCCGCGCTCCGATGTTCTCGGTGCGGTCGTTGACCACCTGG
The DNA here is from genome assembly GCA_016218885.1 of Deltaproteobacteria bacterium. GTDB lineage: Bacteria > Myxococcota > Myxococcia > Myxococcales > UBA5297 > JACRCT01. The sequence goes on from JACRCT010000679.1 coordinate 3,174, forward strand.
GCGATGTGGGCGATCTCGGCGATGGCGTCGTTGCGGAACTCCACCTTGAGCCCCTCGGTCTCCAAGAGCGCGGTGTACTGGCGGATGAGCGAGTTCTTGGGCTCGGTGAGGATGCGCACCAGGTCGTCGCCGGAGAGAGGCTCGAGCTCGACGCGGATCGGAAAGCGGCCCTGCAGCTCGGGGATGAGGTCGGCGGGCTTGGCGACGTGGAAGGCCCCGGCGGCAATGAAGAGGATGTGGTCGGTCTTCACCGTTCCGTACTTGGTGGTGATGGTCGAGCCCTCGACGATGGGCAGGATGTCGCGCTGCACGCCTTCGCGGGAGACGTCAGGGCCCACGCCCTTCTC
>JACRCT010000696.1 GCA_016218885.1 Deltaproteobacteria bacterium
AGGAACACTTGGGGGTAGAGCACCGCGCGCGGGCCGACTCGCGCCCCCTCGGCGATGAAGCAGAGAGCCATCACCGTCGCGCTGGGGTCGATCTGCGCCCCGGGCTCCACGACGGCGCGGGCGTCGATTCCTGCCTCGGGCTGCGGCCGGGGATGAACGACCGCGGAGATCCTCGCGAAGGACAGGTACGGGTCGGCGACCACCAAGGCGGCGGGACCGCGCACCAGGTCGGCCGAGGCCTCGTGGATCAGCACCGCGCAGGCGCGAGTCGAGGCGAGCGCCGCCCGATAGCGCGGGTTGTTGTAGAAGGCGAGCTCACCGGGCTGCGCCTCGGCAAGGCTGGCGACGCCGGTGATGGTCAGGGTCGGGTCGCCGCGAACGGCGCCCCCGACCACCTCCGCCAGCTCGCCCAGGGACCAGGAACGGGCTTGGGGGCGTGTCTTGGCCAAGCGGCCCTCCGGCCTACTTCTTGGGAGCGGGGACGGGCGCTGCGGGCTTGCTGGCGTCCTTCTTGGGGACGTCGGACGCTGCGGGCTTCCCGGCGCCGTACTTGGCGTTGTACTTGCGGACGAGCTCGTTGGTGATGTCCAGCGAGTCGGGCGCGTAGAGCAGGCCGGATTCGTTCTTGTCGAACACGAAGGAGAAGCCGTCGGACTCGGCGATGCCGCGGATGATCACCGCCATCTTGGAGAAGATCTCCTGGGTCAGGCGGTGCTCCTCTTCGGAGAGCTCCTTCTGCGAGTTCTGCCAGTACTGGGTGACCTCCATCAGCTCGCGCTCCAGCTCGCCCTGCTTCTCGCGCAGCTTGTCGTCCTTGAGGATCCCGTCGCGCGCCATGGCATCAAGCTGCTCCTTCTTCTTCTTGAGCCCCTCCTGCTTGGTGTCGAGATCCTTCTGCTTGGCGTCGAAGCGGGACTTGAGCTTGGCCTTGGCGACCTTGCCCTCCTCGATCTCCCCGAGGGCGCGCTGCATGTCGACATAGGCGAACTTGGTCTGGGCCTGGGCGGCGGAGCCGACGAGCAGCGCGGCGGCGACGAGGCTGAGGGTGAGGATTCGGGGCTTCATTCGGTTCTCCGATAGGGGCCGGCAGGTCGTGCGGCTTCAGGCCTTGAAATGACGCAACAGCTTGAACTCTCCGGCAAATCCGGCCGAAACGGGGCGGGACCATACGCGTCGCTCCCGCGCAGGTCAAGGACGGGCGACCCTCCGCCGACCTTCAAACGCCTGAGGTGATCGAGGGGCCGTCGCCGCGCCGACACGTGTGGCTGACGAGCCTCGATGCGCCTTGCCGCGCACCCGGAGCTCTGGCGACAGTGCCCTGCGCAAGCGACCTGCCCCAAGTTCTCCTGGAGCGTGTCGACAGCGCGAGCGCCGCCCGCCGCAAGGAGAAATCATGATCGCCGAGGACGACCTGGTCGAGCACGCCGTCTCTATCCGTCGGGAGGATGCTCTGGAGTTCCACGCCCGTGGCCGGCCGGGGAAGGTGGAGGTGGTCCCCTCCAAACCTTGCGCCACGCAGCGCGACCTCTCGCTCGCCTACACCCCGGGGGTCGCCGAGCCCTGCCTGGAGATCCATAAGGACCCCGAGGCGAGCTACCGCTACACGGCGCGAGGGAACCTGGTGGCGGTCGTCTCCAATGGCACCGCGGTGCTGGGCCTGGGGAACCTGGGCCCCTTGGCGGGCAAGCCCGTGATGGAGGGCAAAGGGGTGCTCTTCAAGCGCTTCGCCGACATCGACGTGTTCGATCTGGAGGTGGAGGCCCGCGAGGTCGACGCGTTCTGTCGGGTGGTCAAGGCGCTCGAGCCCACCTTCGGCGGCATCAACCTCGAGGACATCAAGGCCCCGGAGTGCTTCGAGATCGAGGAGCGCCTGCGAAGGGAGATGTCGATCCCCGTCTTCCATGACGACCAGCACGGGACGGCCATCATCTGCGGCGCCGCCCTGCTGAACGCGCTGGAGCTGGGGGGCAAGGACCCGTCCCGGATCCGGGTGGTGGTCTCCGGCGCTGGGGCCTCGGCCCTCGCCTGCGCGAGCTTCTACCTGTCGCTCGGCGTGCGCCGCGAGAACGTGGTCCTGGTCGACACCCGGGGCGTGGTCAATGAAGGCCGGTCCGAGGGCATGAACCCCTACAAGGCGCGCTGGGCGGCCCGCACCGACCGGCGCACGCTGGCCGAGGCGATGGAGGGCGCCGACGTCTTCCTCGGCTGCTCGGCCAAGGGGCTGGTGACGCCGCAGATGGTCCGCTCGATGGCCAAGGACCCGGCCATCTTCGCGCTGGCCAACCCGGACCCGGAGATCACCTACCCCGAGGCGATGGCGGCCCGCGCCGACGCCCTGGTGGCCACCGGGCGCAGCGACTATCCGAACCAGGTCAACAACGTGCTGGGCTTCCCGTCCATCTTCCGCGGGGCGCTGGACGTGCGCGCCCGGACGATCAACGAGCCGATGAAGCTCGCCGCCGCGCGGGCGCTGGCAGCGTTGGCGCGCGAGCAGGTCCCCGAAGCCGTCTCGCGGGCCTACGGAGGCGCACGCTTCAGCTTCGGGCGCGAATACCTCATCCCCAAGCCGTTCGACTCACGGGTGCTGCTCTACGTGGCTCCGGCGGTGGCGCAGGCAGCGATGGAGTCGGGGGTGGCGCGCGAGCGGATCGACCTCGAGGCCTATCGCGAGGGTCTCAAGCGGCGCCTGAGCCGCGGCTACGAGGCGATGAGTCGCATCCACGCCAAGGCCCGCAGCCAGCCCCGGCGCATCGCCTTCGCGCAAGGGGGCCACCCGCGCATCCTCCAAGCGGCACGCATCCTCATGGCCGAGAGGGTGTGCGAGCCGGTGCTGCTGGGCGACGAGCCCGCCATCCGAATGCTCGCGCACCAGCTGAACCTGGAGGAGCTGACCCGGGCGCAGGTCATCGATCCCTCGCGAGGCGACCCCGAGCGCTGGGCGGGCCGGCTGTTCGAGCTGCGGCAGCGGCGCGGGGTGACCATGCACGCCGCCCGGTTGGCGGTGCTCGACCCCAACGTGCTGGGGACCCTGCTGCTCGAGGCGGGCGAGGTCGACGGGCTGATCACCGGCCTCACCGAAACCTATGCCGAGGCCATCCGCGCGCCGCTGCAGATCATCCGTACCCGGGACGGTCGGCGGGCCGGCGGGGTGTACATCCTGGCCTTCAAGCACGAGCTCAAGTTCCTGGCCGACTGCACGGTGATGGTGCAGCCCTCTTCGGAGGAGCTGGCGCAGACAGCCGTCGAGACCGCCGAGCTCGCCCGCTCCTTCGACGTGACTCCGCGCGTGGCCCTGCTTTCCTATTCGAGCTTCGGCAGCGCACCCGGCGAGAGCCCCGCCCGGGTGCGACGGGCGGTGGAGATCGCCCGACGGCTTCGACCCGACCTGGAGATCGAAGGCGAGATGCAGGTGGACGCCGCGCTCCTGCCCGAGGTGCGCGCAGCCGACTATCCCTTCGCACGGCTCACCGGGGCGGCCAACGTCCTCATCTTCCCCGACCTCGATTCCGCCAACATCGCCTATCGCCTCCTGATGCGCCTGGGTGGCGCGGAGGTGATCGGGCCGGTCCTGCTCAACATGAACAAGCCGGTCAGCGTGCTGCCCACGAGCAGCGGCGTGGACGAGATCGTCCACCTCGCAGCGATGACCGCTTGGAGGGCCCAGGAGTCCGACGGGGAGCGATGAACGGCAGCGGACCGAGGGCTGCGCGGCGACTAACCCGTCCTTGCGGTCCCCCGCTCGGCGACGCGGATCTGCTCGAAGGCCTCGAAGGCCACCACCAGCCGCGCCGAGGGCTCGCGCTCGCCGAGCCGCTGGCACTCCGCGGTGGCGCTCTCGGTGACGTCCTTCCAGGTCGAGCGTTCGGCGTGGACGAGGTCCACGCTGAACTCGTACACGCGCCCGTTGCTGCCGATCAGGAGCCCCGAGTAGGCCTCCTCGGTCTGGGAGTGGAGGTCGATCATCACCGAGGCATCGGCGTCGAGCCCGAGGACGGCGAGCTGATCGTAGAGGACCTGCCCACAGAGGGTGCGGGCGCGAAAGTACGCGTTCAGCACCGAGAGAGATTGGCGGGCCTGCTCCGCGTTCGTCTCCGCCATCACTCCCCCCCTTTCATCCCTCGTTAGGGCACCGCCAGCCGCAGGGGGTGGATGCTCGCAGCAGTCCGCGCCGGGAGCAAGCCTGACGTCCCGGGCGAGAGCGGCGCAAGGGCCCTCCGTCACGCCCATCAGGGCTTGGGGTGGATGCGCAGCCAGGTCTGGTCGAGGGCGAAGACGCGCTCCCCGGCGAGCGACCCGAGCAGATCCCGGACCTCGGCAAGCCCGCGGACACGGGTGAGCGCCGCCATGGGGCTGGACGGGGCCTCGATGGCCACCACGTCGGGCTGGGCGAGCACCCCAGCCAGCGACTGGGCCTTGGCGAGGGCGGCCTCGAAGCCGCCGAGCTCGTCGACCAGCCCCAGCTCCTTCGCGCGCCGACCGGTGTAGATGCGTCCGCCCGCGAGGGGTTCGATCTCCTCGACCGGCCGCTTGCGGCCCTCGCCCACGGCGCCGAGAAAATCGCGATACGTCTGCTCGATCTCGCGATCGAGCGCCGCCCGCTCGTCGTCCGTCCAGGGAGTGAACCCCGACTCGAGCGCGGCGTTCCTGCCCTGCTTGAGGACCGCGCGGCCGACGCCGAGCTTGTCGAGCAGCCCGGAGATCTCGAACTTGCCGCCAAAGACCCCGATGGAGCCGACGATCGAGGTGGGGGTGGCGACGATGGCGTGGGCGGCGACGGCGACCATGTAGCCCCCGCTGGCAGCGACCTGATCCACGAAGGCCACCACCGGCTTCTTGTCCGCGAGCCGGCGAACGGCTCGCCGGACGAGCTCGCTCGCCAGCGCCGACCCGCCGCGGCTGTCGACGACCAGGATCACGGCGCGCAGGCTCTCGTCCTC
>JACRCT010000697.1 GCA_016218885.1 Deltaproteobacteria bacterium
AAGATCCTCCCGATCGGGAAGGTCTTCGCTACCCACGCCCTTAATCCCAGCCGGAGATCGAGACGAGCAACGCCCGATCGCCCCCTCCCGGCCTACCCAATCCTCCCTGAAGTGACTCCGGGAGGGGGAAGGGGGGAGGCGGGAGGCGGCTAGACTGGCTTGGCGGTGACCCGCTGGTCGGTGTTGCCCTCCAGCTGGGCCGCGTACCCTCCGACGATGTAGCCGTCACCCTCGGCGAGCAGCGCGCGCATGCGCGCCTTGGCCGTCTCGCTCATCGAGCGGATGTCGGACTCGTGGTAGGGAAACCGCGGAGCGCGCTCGAGGCGGGCGCGGTGGCGCGCCAGGTACTCGGTGAGCGTACACAACACCTTGGCCGGGTTGCCTGCGGCCACGCTGTCGGCGGGGATCGACCGGGTCACCACCGAATTCGCCCCGACGATCGCCCGTGGCCCGATCTCCACCCCGGGCAGGATGACGGTGCGCGCCCCGATGTGGCAGGACTCGCGAATCGTCACCTGGCCCACCCGCGTGGCGTCGAGGAACTCATTGGCTAGAGCGTCGTGGGCCAGGATGCATACCCCGTCCCCGAAGCCGCAGTGGTCGCCGATGGAGATGAGGTGACAATGCGAGGTGTCGATCCACACCGAGCGCGGAAGGTTGACGTTGACGCCAATCCGCATTCCCAGGGACCGCAGCGCGCGCCAGCGCCGCTCGGTCAACCATGCGCGGTAGCGCTCGGCGAGCCACCCTTTCAGATTGCCGACCCCCAACCAGGGTGGGCGCGATGTGGGACGCGTGAACATCCTTATGAATGGTCGTGAAGCACTGTGCACTCTTGGGGGATCGAGTCCCGGCCCTTGGAGGCGCGACTCGAGGACGGGGTTCGGGCGCCCGCCCGAATCAACGGGGTGGATGGCCATGCGGGGGAAAGCTAGGCAGCCTCGGGCCGCGGTCATCGCCCCACCCCAGAAGAGAAGGGCGCAACGACGCTTGACTGACTGCTTGCGCTTGACTGACTGCTTTGTAGTCACCAGCGTGCAGTGCAGCATTGACAGGCGGCGCGCAAGCCGAGGAGCGGGCGGGCCGTGGGAGGAGTCGCCATGAGCAAGGTGAGCATCGTCGGAGCCCACAACACCGCCTTCGGCGCGTTCGTGAGCCGCAACAGGGAGACCGGGCAGGTCACCGACACCAGGTCCCTCTACGACCTGGTGGTGGAGGCGGGCCGGGGGGCCATCGCCGACGCCGGGTTGGAGGCCCGCGACATCGACGCGGTATACGTCGGCTCCTGCGCGCCGGGCTTGTTCTGCAACCAGGAGCACGTGGCGCCGCTGGCCGCGGAGATCGATCCCTCCTTCCGCTTCAAGCCCATGACTCGCACCGAGGCGGCGTGCGCCTCCAGCTCGGTGGCGGTTTACGACGCCACCTACGCCATCGAGGCCGGCCGCTACCAGAGGGTGCTGGTGATCGGCGTGGAGAAGATGAACCTGCTCGACACCAAGGGCGTCACCCACGCCCTGGCCACGTGCTCGCACTGGCCGACCGAAGGCGCCACCGGAGCAACCTTCCCCGGCCTGTTCGCCGCCTTCGCCAGGGGCTACCAGAAGCGCTACGGCCTGAGCGACGAGGAGCTGCGCCGCATGTTCGCCACGGTGGCGGCATTGGGCTACCGCAACGGCGTCAAGAACCCCCTCGCGCACTTCGGTGCCGGCAGCGTGCCCGACAAGATGAAGCTCTTCAGCGCCGAGGCGATCCTCGCGCTGCCCGCCGAGGGCAAGGGCAGCAACCCGGTCGTCGCCGACCCGCTGCGCCTGCACGACTGCTCGCTGATCTCCGATGGCGCCGCGGCCGTCGTGCTCGCTCCCTCCGAGCAGGCCCGCGCTCGGGGTCACAAGGCCGCGGAGATCGCCGGCATCGGCCACTCGGTCGAGCGCATGCCCGAGACCGGCCGTGCCAACCTGCACGAGCTCATGGCCGGCAAGGACGCCGTGCGCAAGGCCTTCGCCGAGGCGAAGATCTCCCTCAAGGACGTCAGCTTCGCCGAGGTCCACGACTGCTTCACCATCAACCAGATCCTCTGCACCGAGGCGCTGGGCCTCTCCGACGACGGGCGCGGCGGGCACGACTATCTGGCCGGACGCTTCACCCCCGAGGACAAGTGCCCGGTCAACCTCTCCGGCGGCTTGAAGGCCAAGGGCCATCCGGTAGGAGCCACCGGCGCCTCGATGCACGCCCTGGCCTACAAGCAGCTCGTAGGCGAGCCCATCGGCGTCGCGGCCAAGAACCCCGAGGTCGCCGTGACCTTCAACGTCGGCGGCTCGGGCGTCACCAACTGCGTCACCGTGCTGCGCCGCCTCCGCTAGTCCGACTCTTCGCACAATTGAGCCCCTTTTCGCTCTGGCCGGCTTCATTGGCCAGAGCGAAAAGGGGCGACCCTGTAATCGCTCGCAGGCAAGTTGAAGGAAGGGAGGCCTGGTAGCCCGAGGTCCTCCTCTGGAGAGGAGGTTGAGGAGACCAGGTGAGTCGCCCGTTCTTCGAGTGGCCTGCCAGCTTGCGCTGCCCAGGCCACTCGAAAAACGGGCTCAGAAATGCGAAGGTCGGGCTAGAGCTGATAGCTCTTCACCACGTCGGCCACCTGGCGGGTGACCTGCTGGACCACCGCTGCCGCCGAGTCGGTGGTCTGGACCGTCTTGGCGGTCTCATCGGAGATCGCCGTGAGCTCGTGGATGGCGCCGAAGACCTCGTTGATGCCCGTGGTCTGCTGCCCCACCGCGGCGGCGATCTGTCGGATGGCGGCGACGTTCTCGCGGACGATGCTCGACAGCTCACGCAGCTTCTCGCCCGAAGAGCGCATCTGCCCGACGCCCGATTCCATGCTCCGCGCGTAGCCCTCGGAGACATCGACCACCGCGCCGATGGCTCCCCCGATCTCTCCGAGGAGCCCCTGGACCTGCTTGGTGGCCAGGATGGACTGGTCGGCCAGGACGCGGATCTCCTGGGCCACCACCGCGAAGCCGCGGCCGTGCTCGCCGGCGCGGGCGGCCTCGATGGCCGCATTGAGCGCCAGAAGGTTCGACTGGTCGGCGAGCTCCCTCACCGCGTCGGTGATGGTGCCGATCTTCGAGGTGCGCTCGCCAAGCCCCAGGATGCGGCTGGCGATCTCACCGGTCTGCTCACGCATCGTGCCCAGCAGGGTGAGGCTCTGCTCGATCGCCTGCTCGCCCGACTTGCCGATCTCGTCGGCGCGCTCGGCGAGCAGGAGCATCCCCGTGGCCTGCTCCGCAGCCAGCGAGGCGGACTGCTTCATCTCCTGAGTCGTGATCAGCGTCTCGTGCAGCGCGCTGGCCTGCCGGGCCGCCATCTGGTGCTGGGCAGAGGTCGACTCCGCCAGGAGGGCTGCCGACTCATCGAGCCGCTGTATCGCCCCGCGCAGATCCTGCGAGATGGTGCGCAGGCGTTGGACCATCTTGGTGAACGAGTCGCCCAGCTCGCCGATCTCGTCGTGGGAGTGGATGGCGATCTCTTGCGAGAGGTCGCCCCGCTCTGCGATGCGCGTCGTGATCTCCCGCAGGCGGTTGAGCGGCACCACCATCTGCCGCTGCGTCCACTGCGAGAGCGCGACGCCGAAGAGCATGCTCAGGAGGAACCCTAGGCCAAAGAGCATGGCCTTGCCATTGACCTCCTCCTTCACGCCTCCCAGCATCCGCTCCACCCCGCCACGCTGGCCCGCGTCCAGCTCGGCGATGCGCTTTTCGAGGAGCGTCGCGCTCTGGCGGAAGGCGCTGGTGGTTTCGGCTACCTCGTCCCAACGCTGGGCGGCAGAGGCACGCACCATCTTCTCGCCCTCGGTCATCACCTTCCCGAGCAGCTCCTCGATCTGCTCAGTGGCGATCCCCATCTCGCGCAGCTGCAGCAGCTTCCGGCGCACGTCCTCGCCCCGTGCCTTGGCGCTCTGCAGCCCTCCGGTTTGTCCGGCGTCGGCCTGCATCGAGAGAACGAGGATCAGCTCCTGCGCCCGGAGGGTCGCGGTGCTCGCCGCTCCCGTCCGCTCGAACGCGACCCGCATCGAGCTGCCGACCTGTGCGGCCAAGCCCCTCATCTGCAGGAAGCCGTAGGCGCCCAGCGCGGCCGCCCATAGGAGAATCAACCCAAACGAGATGTTGAGCCGCAGTCCAATGCGTAGATGGGGCATGAGTTACTTCACGGGCGTGACGGGAAGCCCTTGGCTCCTCCATCCCATGATCCCTCCGTCCAAGCGCTTCAGCTTGGATCGTCCATGGCTGTTGAGCAGCCGGCTCGCGAGCGGC
>JACRCT010000698.1 GCA_016218885.1 Deltaproteobacteria bacterium
ACCATCAGCGCCCGCATGCCCCGCGTGGTGCGCAGCACGTCGGCGGGGACGTCCACCTTGGGCTCGGGCGGGATCTCCGGCTCGGCCGGTCTCTCCTTCCGTGTTCGCCGAGGCGGCTGCGCCGGGCGCCTCCCGAACCGCCGGAGCGCCTCGACCAGAGCAGGGTCGCCCTCGTCCAAGTGCTGCGCCGCCCCGTCGAGCACCGCCTCTGCTTCGCCGGCCTGGAGATGCCGCTGGGGAACCGAGAGCCCTGTCAGCAGCCCGCGGTGCCAGACCTTCAGCTGCTCCTCCGAGAGCTCCGGCTCGCGCCCGGCAGCGATCGCTCGGTTGGCGGCGACGTAGACCGGCCAGTCGGTCGACCAGGTGGGGGTCAGCGCGTCCACCCACCGCGTCCAGTCCCGGGCCAGTCGAGTGAGGCGCCCAAACCCCTGCCGGAGCAGGCTGGCGCCGGTGGTCGAGCCGGTGGCCAACAGCTCGTCCTGCAGCGCCCTGGCTCGCCCGGCCCAGAGCGCCACCTGCGCCGTGCGCGCCTCATCCGAGAGCCGAGAGAGGATGGGCTCCACCAGATCGATCTCCTCGACCAGCGCCTGGACCTGCTCCACCGGCGCCGGGGGAGCAGCCACCTGCGCCACTGTCGGCTCGACGGGGGTGGCGTGCGCCACCTTCGGTTCCTTGGGCAGGGCTGGCGGTGGCTCTGGGACCGGCTGCGCGGGTGGCGCTCCCTCCACCGGGGCCGCGCGGACGAGGTTGTTGTCCACTACAGCCAGCTTCGCGCGCGTCAGCCGCGCCAGCAGTCCGAAGTGCATGCCGCGGCGAGTGGGCCCGGCCAGCCCTGCCCGGATCACCGCGCCGCACAACTCCGCCGCGGGCCACTGGCGCGAGGGGTCCGCCTGGAGCAGCTCAGCGGCCTTGGCCACCATCGCCTCCCAAGGCCACTCTGCCACCGCCGGCGCCTCGGAGTCCTCGACGCGCGCGGGTTCGGCGGCGCCTTCAGACGTCGGTTTGGCACTCGCGACTACTGGCGCTGGCTGGGGTTGCGCGGGAGGCTCGGAGGGCACTGGAGCCTGGACCGGTGCCGCCGGCGCGAGGCACAGAAGGGCCTTCCCGGGCTCGACCAGCCCGGCTTCTCTCAGCCGCCGCGCTAGGCTGGAAGGCAACCCGCGACCGAGCCCGACCCCAGCGCCGCACTGGCTCGCTTCCCTCGCGAGCTCACCCTCCCGCCACTGCCGCTCGGGATCTTGCCGGAGCAGCCGCTCCGCCTCGGTGAGCAGAGCAGGCCAGTCGGGCGCCCCCGCGACCGGCGAGCCCGGAGGGGGCGAGGGGACTGCGCTGACGCCGGCCGGGTCTCTGAGCCGCAACATCTGCCCGCGGGCCTCGACCGCCCCGAGCTCCTCCAGCCGCCGTCTGAGGCCGAAGTGCATGCCCGATGCGTTCGCCACCCGGACGCCCTGCTCCCGGACTGCCTGCGCTAGCACCGAGGCCCTCCACCACCGCTTGGGGTCGGCTCGGAGCAACTGCAACGCACCGGCGACCACTCCCTCCCAGTCGGTCTCTGTCGGCGCAGCCTTGGCCGTCGCCACCGGCGCGGAGGACTCGACCAGGGCGCGCAGGGCGCGGCCGACCTCGACGAGCGACTCGGCGGCGGAGGTCAGGTGCGCCGACACCGAGCGGATCTCCCGCTCCAGCCGATCGAGCTGCGTGGGGTCGGGCATTCGAGTGCTCCGGCGACGAGTTAGGCTAATGCCGCCTCGTGGAACAGCGGGCGTAGTAGCGCGGAAGCGTGGCGCCAGGCAAGGGACAGCCGCAGGCAGGTCCGAGGCCGCCGTAGGCCGTCACAAATGCACACAGGTTCGGCGGTCCAGGTGCTCCTGCGCTCCGCGCTCGCCGGCGCCGCTGCCGACGCCGGTCGGGCCAACGACGGCGGGCTGGCGCTGGCGGTTGGCGCCGCACCGACAGCCTCCTATGGGCGTACGAGCTGCTCCGCCGTTCGCAGGAGCCCAGGTTCCAGGTCTTCGACCAGCGGCCGAACGACCGACCACCGGGTCGCGCGGATGTATACGACTTGGTCTACTCGGGTGCATGAGCGCTGCACTCCCGCGAGTCGAGGTGACCCCCGGGATGCGATCCGCCACACCGGAGAGCCACTGATGCCGGCGAGCGCGGGGGCGATTTCGGGCTCGCCGTCGAGGGTGCCGTGGTCGTTCAGGTCGAGCGCGATGAAGATGTCGGTTTCGGGATCGCAGCGCAGCGTCCCAGAGTCGAACTTCCCGATGAATCGAAAGTCCTTCCCATGGAGGCTGTCGCCCTTCCACGCTGCACGCTGGACAGGCCAACCATCAACCTCGAACCAGCCCTCGCCCGGCGGGTCATCCGAAGGCACGAGATCCGCGACGGTGACCGGCGTCCATCTGGTGCCAACTTCCCCCGGATCGTTCAGCCTGATCACCGCTACGTCGTATTGCTTCGAGGCACGTACCTTACCCGATAGCCGGATGATTCCGGTGACCCCGGGGACCAAGATGTCGAGGTCGTTGGAACGAGAAGAGGGTGACGCGGTCCCGAGGTAGGCGGCCCCGATGACGTGCTCAGCGGTAACCAAGAACCAGATGGCGCCGATTCGCAGGAACCATCCCGACCCTGTGGGAACTGAAGCGCCATCGATCATCTGCAAGGCAAGGGGTATCGAGTAGTTGTCGCCCGGTAGGGCGAGGCCATGATCGCCGGGACTTGGTGGCTCTGGTTCCTGGTGGACGCTCTGGTTCGGCGCTGGGTTCATCCTGCCCGCCAGCTCCTTGCCCGTGCGCCAGACGACGCCCTTCTTCGGCTTCACGTCGAGCGGCCCCCTGTCTTCGGGTTCCTGCCCTGGTAGCCGCCGTAGTCCTTCACGCGGAAGGCGCCGAAGCCCCGGATCTCGATGCCCTGGCCCGCGCAGAGTGCGGTGGTCATGTCCGCGAAGACGGTGTCGATGACGGCGGCAGCTTGGGCGTCGGTGACGCCCTTGCGCTTCACCAGGGCGGCGACGAGATCACTTTTCAGCATGGCGAGCGCTCCTCCTGGTGCGCGGCGGTTCCGGCGTAGCCTGTCGCTCGCGCTCGATGCGAGCCAGCAGGGCGCTCGCGGGCTCGTACTCGCGGCCCTCCTCGCGAGCCAGCGCGGCCTCGGTGGGGACCAGCTCGCCACGGAACGCCTTGGCGAGGATGG
>JACRCT010000049.1 GCA_016218885.1 Deltaproteobacteria bacterium
CGGCGAGATGGTGAGCTCCGGAGGCGCGGCGCGATCGCAGCGGCGTCGCTGGGAGGGCGGACGACGGCGGCTGGCAGGTGCGGCCGGGGCGAAGCTGCTCTTCTTGGCAGTGGCGCGCCGCGACGCGGTGCTGCTCGACCTGGCCCTCGACCTGCTCATCCCGCCGTTGACCCGCCTCGTCGCCATCGCGCTCCTCGGGACGGCGGCAGCCGCGCTGGGCTCGGGAATCACCGGCGTGCGCTTGAGCAGCCTCTACCCGTGGTCAGCCAGCCTGCTGCTGCTGGGCATCTACGTGGCGGCAGGCTGGCGGAGCTCCGGCGGGGGCCTGCGCGGGCTCGCCTCTCTGGCTTGGGCGCCCGTCTATGCGGCCTGGAAGCTCACCCTCGCGCGGCGGCCCGCCGAGAGCGGGGAATGGGTGCGTACCGCGCGGGAGAGGGCGAAGGCCACATGAGCGACCCTTCCAACAGCGGAACGGCCCCCCTGCTGAGCGTGGTGGTGGCGACCTTCAACCGCCCCGAGGGCCTCACCCGTCTGCTGCAGCAGCTGGCCGACCAGACCCTTCGAGTGCAGGCCTTCGAGGTGGTGGGGGTCGATGACGGCTCGCGCGAGAGCGTGCAACCGCGCCTCGCGCGGCTCGAGGTCCCGTACCCGCTGCGCATCGTGCGGCAGGAGAACCAGGGCGCCGCCGTCGCGCGCCACCGCGGCGCGCTCGAGGCCCGCGGGAGGCTCCTGCTCTTCGTGGATGACGACATGCAGATCGGGCGGACCTTTCTAAAGGCCCACGCCCGCCTGCATCAGGTCGGGAGCCGGCGAGTGGTGCTGGGGAGGATAAAGCCCGCCTCCCACTACGGCCAGATGCCGCTGTTCGAGCGCTGGCACGCGCGCATGGTCGACGAGCTCGGCAAGGAGCTCGCCACCGGAAGGACGCCGCGCGGCACCGACCTCTACACCGGCAACGTATCGATGCGGCGCTCCGACTACCTCGCGGTGGGAGGCTTCGACGCGAGCCTCGGTCACTCAGAGGACGCCGAGCTCGGCCTGCGCCTCGAGGCGAGCGGGGCATCGTTCGTCTTCTCCGAGGACGCCTTCGCCGTCCACGAGTCGGACCGGGTCAGCCTGGAGGCCTTCCTGCGCCGGGCTCTCCGCTACGGCCAGTTCGCTCATCGCATCGCCCGCAAGCATCCTCACGCGCTGCACGCCGATCCCTGGCGATTCGTCTTCGAGCTGAATCCGGTCTCGAGGCCAATCGTGGTCCTCTCCGCGCTCGCGCCAGGGGCGATGGGGTCGGTGGCCAGGGCCGCGTACGGCGCCTCCCGAGCGCTCGACGCCCAAGGCTTCGAGGCGCCAGCCCTGGCGGGGACCACGCTCGTCTTCGGCATCCAGTACTTCCGCGGCGTGGGCCTCGAGGCCGGTCGGCCCACCCAGGCGCTGCGTGAGCTCGCGGGCTACGGGAGGACTCGCTGGGCGCGGGCGCTGCGAGAGCGCCTGGCGCCGTGGCGCCGCTTCGAGGCCAGCGTGCGCGAGGATCATCAGGTCGGTGAGAGCTATCGGAAGAAGTACGCGCCGTCGCGGGGAGGGCCGAGCTCGCTGGCGCGAAGCCTGGTGGAGAGGGCGGGCCTGCAGATCACCACCGCCTTCCGGCTCATGACCCTGTCTCGCGAGGCCGGCCTTCCGTTGGCGGCCAAGGTGATCTCGCGCCTGGTGCGGCACCTCTTCGCCGCGGATCTCCACTGGGAGGCGAGCCTCGAGCCCGGGATCCTGGTGGTGCACGGCATGGGCTTGACCATCAGCCATGCAGCTCGCGTCGGCGCAGGCTGCATCCTTTCCCACAACGTGACCTTGGGGATGGGCATCGACCCGATCTCTCGCGCCATCGGGGCGCCCTGCCTGGAGCGGAACGTCCAGGTGGGCCCGGGAGCGACCCTGCTCGGTCCCATCACCGTGGGGGAGGGCACGAAGATCGCGCCCGGCGTCGTCCTCACCTGGTCGGTGCCGCCGCACTCCGTGGTGGAGGCCGCGCGGCCCCTGGTGCGTCCGAAAAGAGCGGTGGCTCCAGTGTCGGACGAGGCCGTGGTGGCCCAAGAGGAGAGCGGATGAGAGCGCCCGCCCTCATCGGTCTTCTGGCCTTGAGCCCGCTCCTGGCGGAGTCCGCGAATCGCCAGGAGCCGTCGGGAGTGGATGCCATTCTGAGCATCCCCCGCGGGAGCCCGGTCACCCCGAGCGTAGCTCCCTCGACTCCGGGGCTCGCGCCGCTCGCCCCTACGCTCGGGTCGACTGGGAACGCTGGGTACATGATCGGGACACCATCCACTCCCGAGCCGCCCGTCGAGAGCCGTCCTGCACAGATGGTGATCGACTGCGCGGGCAAGCAGACGCGCATCAGCCCGCTGATCTACGGCATCGCCTACAGCCCCAGGGCTGATCAGACGGGTTCGTACCTCGAGGAGCTGGGGGCCACCGCGCGGCGCTGGGGCGGCAACCCGAGCAGCCGATACAACTGGAAGCTCGGCAACGCCTGGAATACGGGGTCTGACTGGTATTTCCGGAACGTCGACTACAGCGGCGATCCCAGATTCAGCCACCAGAGGTTTCTCGACGAGAACCTCGCCCATCGCCTGCGCAGCGCGCTCACCGTCCCGCTGCTGGGATGGGTCGCCAAGGATACGAAGTCCTATTCCTTTCCCGTCTCCGTCTACGGGGCGCAGAAGAGCGCCGACCCCGCCAATTCGGACGCGGGGGACGGCATGGGGCGCGACGGCAAGCGCCTCGCCCCCGGCGACCCGACGCGGACCAGCCAGGCGAGCACGCCGGCGATGATCGGCGAATGGGTCGCGGCGATGGAGCGCGGCCGTGAGCCCCGGAGCAGTCCCAGCATCTACATCTTGGACAACGAGCCGATGCTCTGGCACGTCACGCATCGCGACGTGCATCCGCAGCCCGTGGGCTATGACGAGCTGCTGGAGCGCACCCTGGCTTATGGGACGGCGGTCCGGAGAGCAGCGCCGCGCGCGCTCATTGCCGGGCCCGCGCTGTGGGGCTGGCCAGCCTATTTCTACTCGGCCATCGACGCCGAGGCAGGCTTCCGCCTCCATCCCGATCGGCGGCGACACGGAAACGTACCGCTGCTCCCGTGGTACCTGGCAAGGCTGCGCGAGCACGAGCAGCGCACCGGGAATCGGCTGCTCGACCTGGTGGACGTGCATTTCTATCCGCAGGGCGAAGACCTGAAGGAGAACAGCGAGAGGACCTGCGCCCACCGGATTCGAAGCACCCGCGGTCTGTGGGATCCGACCTACGTCGACGAGTCGTGGATTGGCGAGCCGATCGAGCTCATCCCGCGGTTACGGCGGTGGATCGAGCAGAGCTACCCGGGCCTGGGAATCTCGCTCGGCGAGTACAACTTCGGCGCTGAGCAGCTCACCTGCGGTGGAGTCGCGCTGGCAGAGGCCCTCGGTCGCTTCGGGCAGCAGGGGCTCACCGCCGCCTTCTACTGGACCGCACCTCCGGAGCGGTCCCCCGCCTACTGGGCCTTTCGGGCCTACCGGAATTTCGACGGGCAGGGGGGCCACTTCCTCGAATGGTCGGTTTCCGCCCAGGCTCCGGCCGGAACCTCGCTCTTCGCATCGCGGAGCGAGGCCGGCGATCACCTGGTGGCCGTGGCGCTGAACCTCCAGCCGGCCAAGGTCGCCCAGGCGAGCATCGAGCTGCGCTCCTGCGGCCGCCTCACCGGAGGCAAGGTGTACGCCTTCCAGGGACGCTCGCCGCCGGCCGCAGAGACCATCGATGCGCGGGGATCGGCGGCCGGCCTACGCAGGGACTTGGCTGCGTACTCCATCACCGTGTTCGACCTGCGGGTCGCCAAGGAGAGAAATCCGTGAAGACCTCTGAGCAGATGCGCAAGGTCGAGCGGCCGGGGGCAGCGGTGACGCGCCTTCGCCTCGGCGAGGTGGAGATCGACGTGCTCACCTTCGCGCAGGCGCTCGACGCCATCGAGCGGCTGGTGGAGGGCAGGCAGGGAGGCTTCGTCGTCACGCCCAACGTCGACCATGTGGTGAACGCGTCACGCCATCCTCTCTTGCGCCAGGCCTACGGCACGGCGAGCCTCTCCCTGGTCGACGGCACTCCGGTGGTCTGGGCGTCACGCCTGCTCGGTTGCGCGCTGCCGGAGAAGATCTCCGGTTCGGATCTCGTCCTTCCGCTCATGGCGCGGGCCGCGGAGCGACAGTGGCGCGTGTTCCTCACTGGGGCGCGGCCAGGGATCGCCGAGCTGGCTGCCGAGAAGCTGCGATTGCTGGGCGCCAACATCGTGGGCACGGATTGCCCGAACCTGACGCTGGGGCCGGACGGGGTCCTGGGAGGGGAGGAGGCCGCGACGCGGGCTCGCCTCGCCAACCCCGATCTGGTGCTCGCCGCGTTCGGATCTCCCAAGCAGGAGA
Source organism: Deltaproteobacteria bacterium (assembly GCA_016218885.1). Taxonomy (GTDB): domain Bacteria; phylum Myxococcota; class Myxococcia; order Myxococcales; family UBA5297; genus JACRCT01. Next base: position 4,437 of record JACRCT010000049.1, read on the forward strand.
TCTGGCTGTCCCAGAACCAGCATCTGCTGCGGCCCGCGGCAGGTCTGGCGGTCGGGGCAGGGCTCGACTTCATCGCCGGCTCGTTGC
>JACRCT010000684.1 GCA_016218885.1 Deltaproteobacteria bacterium
ACCAGGGCCTTGAGCTGCTCGCCGATCTTGGTCAGGTTGCCGACCGCGGCCTCCAGCTGGTGCGCACCCTCGGCCGTGTTCCTGCCTCCCAGGGCCACGTTGCCCATGGCGGCGGCGATCTGGGCGATGCCCGCCGCCTGCTGGCTGGAGGCCGCGGAGATCTGCCGGGCCCCGTCGGCGCTCTCGTCGAGGACGGTGGAGAGCTCGCGCAGGGTGGAGTTGACCTGCTCCAGGGCGCGGCGTCCCTCGTCGGCCCGGGCGAGGGCGCTGCGGATCTGCTGCGCTCCGCGCTTGCTCTGATCAGCGAGGCTGCGCACCTCCGAGGCGACCACCGCGAAGCCCTTGCCGTGCTCGCCGGCCTTGGCGGCCTCGATGCTGGCGTTGACCGCGAGGAGGTTCGACTGGTCGGCGAGGTCGTTGACCGTGTCCACGATCTCCCGCACCTGGGCCACCAGCTCCAGCACCTTCATCGCCTCGGTGGCCGACTCCAGCCCGCGCTGGCCCTTCTGCACGGCCTGGGAGCTGATGTCCACCACGCGCTGGGCCATGCTCGCCGCCGCCGCGCTGGTCTGCTTGATCTCCTCGACCGTGGTCCCCACCTCGGCGACCGTAGCCGCCTGCTCCGAGGCGGTGGCCGCCGACTGCTTGGCGGTGGAGGAGATCTGCGCGGTGCTGGCGAGGATGGTGGAGATGCGCGCCTCCATCCCCCGCACGGTGATGCGGAAGAGCGCCCAGCAGGTGACCACGACCACCACCGCGTCGATGGCGGTGACGATGGCGGTGAGGGTGCTGTCGTGCGCCCCGCCCAGGTAGCCGGAGGTGAGCGCGACGCAGATGATCAGCGGCACCAGCAGGCCGAAGATCTTGGTGGCCAGGCCGTCGCGAAACCGGAAATAGATGATGGCCATGACCAGCGAACCGATGATGAGGTCGGCGATGGCGGTCTGGAGGAGGAGGGTGCTCACGTGGCTTTCTCCGTTCTTTCGCAAGCTGCCGATGGGTTTCTGAAGCCTCGCAGCTCTCCCTGGCGCGAGGCGCCGAGCCGCAGGTCGGGAGAGCGCACCAGCGCCTCCAGGTCGAGGATCGAGACCAGGTCCCGCGTGGTCCCGGAGACCGGGCGCTGCCCCCGCTCGTCCTCGCTCAAGCCGCTGGCGAGGTCCTCGGCCCAGATGTCGCGAAAGGCGAGGACCGAGCCCACCAGGAGCCCCAGGGGGAGCTCGAAGCCTTCCAGGACCGCGAGATACTGCGGCGGGGCGCTCTCGGCGATGCCCAGCCAGCGGGCCATGTGCACCGCGCTGAGGATCTCCCCGCGGATCTGCACGATCCCCGGAAGCCATGCCGGCAGGCCCGGCAGCGGCGTCAAGGGAGGCGCGCGCACGATCTCGCGCAGCCCCGTCACCGGGACCCCGAAGACCTCCGGGCCGATCCCCACCAGGGCGACGGTGCAGATGAGGCGGCGCTCGCCCAAGGTTTTCGGCGCCTGCGCCAGGGCCTGCGCCCGCTTCTCGAGCACGGCCTGGTAATGGGCCTCGGAGATCTCTTCGCTCATCGACCCTCCTCCAGCAGCTCGCGGGCGGCGCCGACCAGCTCGGCGGCGGTGGTCCGCCCGTCCTCCAGGACCCTTCCGCTCGGCCCCTTCTCCAGGCGGGCGAGCAGCTCCTGCGCCTCTGCCCGGGCCTGCTCCCCCAGGCCCGCAGCGCGTAGCGCCGTGGCGTAGAGGAAGCGCACGGGCAGGTCCTCGGGCGCGAGGTAGACGGCGCGGCGCAGGTCAGCCACCGCCTCGCGATGCCGGGACGCCGCCAGGAGGAGCGTCGCCCTCAGCGCATAGCCGGCGCTCCACTCCGGGGCGGCCTCGACGACGAAGCTCGCCTCCTCCAGCGCCAACGGGCTCGAGCCATTCTGGTTCCCGAGCTCGACCGCCCTCCGATAGCGGGCCTGAACGTCGGGCTTCTCCTGCCGCGGCGAGGGCGGCGCTGCGCCGCGGGGGGCCATGGCGGCGCCGAAGTCAGGCGCAGGGGAGGCGGTGGTGGCGGGTGCCCGGGGAGAACTCCCGAGGGTAGCGCTCCGGCGCACGTAGGAGCTCCCCGCTGGCTCGCCGCGCAAGGCGAAGAGCTCCCGCGATGGCGGGGGATCGGAGGCGCCCAGGACGAGCAGGCCGTCGTTGGCGAGGACCCGCGCGAAGGCGCCGTAGACCCGCTCCAACGCCGGCTTCTCGAGGTAGATGGCGACGTTGCGGAAGAGCACCACGTCCACGGAGCGATCGGCCAGGGTCGCCGCGTGCTCGAGGATGGCGAGGTGCTCGAACTTCACCGCTGAGCGCACGAGCGGGTCGAGGTGCCAGGCGCGGTCGCGGCGCTGGAAGTAGCGCGAGCGGAACCACTCCGGGACCCCGCGCATCGACCAGTCCCCGAACCGGCCCTGCCGCGCCAGGCTGATGGCCTCGCGGCTCAGGTCGTTCGCGACGATCCGCACGAAGGGCCGGGCCCAGGGCAGCCTCTCGGCCACGAGGATGGCGACGGTGTAGGGCTCCTCGCCGTGGGAGCACCCCGCCGACCAGATCGTCACCGGGCGGCCGATGACGGCTGCGGGCTCGCGACCGATCCGCGCGAGGACGAGCTCGAACTGCTCGGGCTGGCGCAGGAAGTAGGACTCGTCCACCGTCAGTGCGCCGGCGAGGTGGCGCAGGAGCTCAGGGTCGCGCTCCGCCCGCTCGAGGAGGGCAGGCAGAGGAAGTGCCAACCGTTGCGCGAGCTCCTCGCTGGCGCGGGCGAGGGTGGCCCCGGCGCTGGGCCTGGGCTGCAGCCCATAGCGCCCGGCGATGGCCTCCTCGATCGCGCCGAGCGTCATGGCGCTCCATCCGGCAGCGAGGAGGTGGCGATGAGCGCCTTGACGCTGACGAGCAGGACGGTCCTCGTGCCCGACTGCAGCACGCCGAGCAGGTAGGGCGCCTGATCCAGCCCCTGGGAAGGAGCCTGCACGGCGGCTGCGGCCACCGTCTCCACCCCGAGGATCTCCTGGACGATCAGCCCCACTCGGCGGCCCTGCACCTCGCAGACGACGATGAGGTCGCTCAGCGCCGGGCGACGCGCGGCCCGGCCCAGACGCGCCAGCACATCGACCACCAGCACCGATTGCCCGCGGCAATTGAGCACCCCGGGGATCCAGGCTGGCGCCTCGGGCAGAGGGGTGAGCTTGCACATCATCACCACCTCCAGCACATGGCGCTGGGCGATGGCGGCCTGCTCCCCTCCCACGCGGAAGAGGAGCAGGGGAAGGTCGCCGGGGGCAAGCTGCTCGCGCTCTGCGATGCCGACCACCCGGCCGCGCAGCTCGGAGAGCCGCTCCTCGAGCCGCCGGATCTCGGCCCACAGCTGCGGATCGGCGGCCGAGCTCATGGCTGCTCTCTCCAGGTCGCGACGGACCGTACCCGGGCAGCCTCCGCATCCCCCAAGCCGATTTTCCTCACGCGCACAGCCGGGGGAAGATCCGCCCGATGGCATCCTGCAGTGCGGGAGCGCTGATGGGCTTGTGCACGAAGGCGTTGGCTCCGGCCTGCAAGCCGCGGGTCCGCAGGCTCTCATCCAGGTCGCTGGTGAGAAGAATCACCGGGACCGCGCGCAGCCCTTCCTGGAGATGGCTGCGCAGATGATCGACGAAGGAGATGCCGTCCATGGGCGACATCCGCACGTCGGCGATGACCAGGTCGATCTTCCGGCTCTCCAGGTACAGCAGCGCGGTGGCGCCGTCTGCCGCCTCGACGTAGTCGGCGCCCAGATTCATCAGGTAGACCTTCAGAATGGTCCTGATCGTCGCGCAATCGTCGAGGAGCAGGATCGTCTTGAGGGAGCCCATCGTCGGGTACGCACGCTCCTTTCCGACCGGCCCCTGCCCTGAACGGCCATGTGTTGAGGATAGGACTCCGGCGACGCGCACTTCAAGATGGGGCCCAAAAACCCCGCCTCGGGGGCGAGCCATCTTTGAGAGGAGAGTGAAGCCGCGACGAGTCTCGGCTCGCACGGCCGGGGCAGTTTCTACCCTCCCAGCGCGTGCGGAAGTCGGCGTCGCGCCCCAAGAAGCCCGGCTTCAGGGAGTTGGAATAGCGACCAGAGGTCGGAGAGCCGGTTCTCCAGCGGCTTACCGGAGAGCACCCGCCTGCGCTCGCTCAGCAGCGACCGGGCGGTGTGCGCCGAGCGGGGCCGGGCTACGTGCCGAGGAGGCCGGAGAAGACGGTGCTGAACCAAGGGGAGTGTGAGCACCTCGAGATGCTGCAGCAGGAGTCTCGGCAGGAGGTCGATCTCGCATGACATCCAGGTAGAGTCCCTCCATGAACCAGCCCCACCGACAGGCCCTCTCCGCGGTCCTCCTGGCTCTCCTCTGCGCGCCCGTCGCGGCCCGCGCGGCTCCGCTCCTGCGCCACCAGGAGGACCTGCGCGGCGACATCATCGTCCTCGGCAGCACGCTGGGCTGGGACTGCGGGGCCGGACTGCCGTCGCCGGCAGGGGCGATAACCTCGTGCGCAGGTCAGGTGGCCATCGCGGACGCCGCGCCGGATCTCTACTGGCGGGACAACGTGGCCAGCGCCTCGATCGCGGCCAGCGAGGCCCGCACCTCGGCGAGGTTCTCCCTTCCGTCAGGCGCCAGGGTGACCTACGCCCGCCTCTACTGGGCGGCGGTCATGGACGGCGCGACCGCAGACACCGAGGTCCTACTGGACTGGTTGGGTGGACCGGCGCAGACGGTCGTCGCCGATGCGACCTGGGTGTTGCCCTACCTCTCTGCGTCGCACCCCACCTGGAGCTACTACCAGGCCTCCGGAGACGTCACCGACTTCGTGGGCGTGTGGGGAGCGGGCGACTTCCGCGTCAGTGGAGTCGAGGCCATCGACCTCGTGGCCCTGGACGCCGACCGGCCATTCTCGGCGTGGACGCTGGTCGTCTTCTACGAGAACCCCGGCGAGGACCTGCGCCACCTCGCGCTCTTCGACGACCTCGCGCTGATCGACCCGGGCGGGGCGGCGAGCACCTCGGTCACGCTGGCCGGATTCGTCATCCCGCAGGGCTTCACTGCGCGCCTGAGCGTCTTCGCCTACGAAGGCGACTCCGCCTACTCCGGGGACCACCTCACCCTCAACGGCACGCAGCTCGCGAACCCGCCCAACCCCGCGGACAGCTTCTTCAACTCCTCGCGCACCCACCTCGGCTCGGCGCAGTCCGGGGTGAACGATGTTCCTGCGCTGACCGGCGCGCCCGGGTCGATGGCCGGCTACGACCTGGATACGGTCGACGCCACGAGCCTCCTCTCCCCCGGAGACACCTCGTTCGTCGTCGGAGTCGACACCACGCAGGACGCGCTCCTGCTGGGCGGCGTGGCGGTTTCGCTGAGCTCGCTCGCGCCCGTGTTCCCCGCCTTGACCAAGGAGGTGGTGGACCTCAACGACGGCAGAGCCGTGCCGGGCGACCGCTTGCGCTACACCATCACCGCCACCAACTCCGGCCACGACGCCGCGGTCGACGCGCGGATCAGCGACGTGCGCGACCCGGGCCTGGAGCTGGTCACCGACTCCATCGAGATCGCGCAGGGGGGCTCCGTGGCGCGGGTCACCAGCGCCCCGGGCGACGACGCTGGCGACTATGACCCGGCGACGAGCACCATCACCTGGCGCGTCGGCAGCGGCGCGGACTCCGTGGGCGGCGGCCGGATCGGCGTCGGCGACACGGTCGTCGTGCGGTTCGAGGCCCAGGTGGTGCTCGCCAGTGGCACCATCGCCAACCAGGCGGTGCTCGCCGTGACGAGCGAAGGCGGCGGCAACGCGAGGACGTGGCTGTCGGACAGCGACCCGGGCTCGGCCGGAGAGCAGCCGACGTTGGTCGTCGTCGTCGGGTGCGAGAGCGACGCGCAGTGCGGCGGCGCCGCGCCGCACTGCGACCTGGCCGTCCACGCCTGCGTGGCCTGCGCCTCGGACGCGGACTGCACTGACCCCCAGAAGCCCGCCTGCCAGACGGGGGCACCTGCGTCGCGCCCGATGCCGGCCAGTCGGCCGATGCCAGCTTCCTGCCCGATACGAGCCAGCAGGCTGACGCCGCTCCCTCTCTCGCCGACGCGGCCTCCCCGCCGGACACCGCCACCCTCATCGACGCAGGCGGCGCCGTGGACGCGGGTGGAGGCGCGGATTCGGCGGAAGAGGCGAGTGCGAGCGAGTCGAGCGGCTGCGGGTGCAACTCCTCTGGCGGCCTGGGCGGCGCGGTGGGGCTCGGAGCCGCGCTCGGCCTGATCGCCAGCAGCTGGCGCCGCAGGCGCACCCACCCGATCTAGAGCACCGGGAAGCCCGCCAGACGTAGCCTCCCCGGCTTCGTGGATCCACGTGCAGCCACGACGGACGCCATTGGAGTCCCTTCGACGCAGCCCACCTTGTTCATGGCGCCATCGACCTCTTCGCAGAGTACGGCTTCTCGGCTCTCGAGGAGGTCGCCCGTTTGACGTCCCTTGGCGTGATCGTGGGACGATTCGATGAGGTTGACGTCTCGCGCGCCTACCCTGCCTGGCTCGACCCGAGCGCCCATGGAGTGACGAATGAACCCGACAGCCTTGCTGGCGATCAGCCTCTGGTGGATGGCCGGTCAGGCGGATCCGGCCAGTCAAAGACACCTGTCTGAAGCCCTGACGAACCCTCACAACGGTTGGTCAGCGCAGATCGAGGCTGTCTACTCGCCCGGGCGCAACGGACCGGCAGAGACGGCGCGGCGGCTCTTCATCCAGCAAGGGGCGTCCTCCCTGTCCCTGTGGCTCGTCTCGGAGCGCAGCGACCAGGATCCCTACCGCGAGTTCCAGCGCGACCTCTCCCATCGATGGTCCGCCGACGGGACCCGGGTGTTCTTCGAGTCCCGAGACGGGACCGTTCGCTTCGTCGAGGTGGCGGAGGGACTGTTGGCCACGAGCACCTTGGCCCAGGTCAAAGGGCTGGCGCTCGATGCCGCTGAAGCCGAGGCGCCTTCACTGGTCGAGCACCTGCGGCTTGCGCTGCGCAGCGACGACCGGCTGAATGCCGAGCCGGCGCTGGCGCGGATGGCGCTGCGCCGTGCACGCCTGGCGCTTGAGCCGGACGTGCTCGCCGCGCTTTCGGCCGGGGCGACGAACCGGGCCGCGGCCGTCGCCGAAGGCGTCCACCTCGAGCGCCTAGAGCGCACGGCGCCCTTTGCCGCGGTCTTTCGACAAGCGGTGCGCCGCCTGCTCATTGCCGGGTTGCTCCACGACCCCATCCAGCAGCTCCTCGCGCGGATGACCGCCGCCGAGCAGGTGGAGGCCGCGGCTCTGGCCATCGTCGGCTGTGGGAGCTGCAGGGAGGAGGACCTCGACGGCTTCGCCGCGCGGCTTGGGCCCAGGCCGCACCTGCGCCTGGTTGAGCGGGTCCAGTCCGTGTGGATCGATCCGACGCTGCCGCCGGCCGACGCCGACCTCCTCCTCGAGCGGTTGCTTGGCCTGCGCCGAACCCGCTGGGCCGCGAGCCGCAGGAGCCTGTTCACCGAGGTCTGGTCCGCCCTGCCCGTGGCGAAACGTCCCCGCCTGCGTGACCAGATCCTCAGGCTCACCGAGCGCAAGGCCGCCGAGCTCGACAGCCTTGACCCGAACAAAGGCCCCTTCTTCGAGGCCATCCAGATCCTGAACGCCGTTTTGGATCTCAACGATCAGGTCTTCCTCCCCGACGCTCTGGCGGCGATCCGGCGTTCGCTCGAGGGCGCCTTCGTCAAGGCGCGTGCGCGCTCGGCCGACGTCGATCTCGACCTGGCTCTCGCCCGGGTGGGAATGTCGATGGATGACCCGTCGGTGATCTCGCAGATTGCGGCGACGGTTCCCGAGGCGGAGCTCGTCAACGTGTTCTTCCGCACTGGCATCGTCGCCGTCCGGGCCCCGGTCGATCAATTCGTGGCACCGCCCGCGAAAACCCGGCTGGAGAATGCAGCGCGGCAGGTGCTCGAAGGACCGGGGCCATCCGGCGATGAGGCCTCGAAGCAGCCGCACCGGCTCTCGGTTCTGCGCGCCGTGGCATTCGTTCCGTCGCATCTGCCACGTGCGGTCGAAACGGTCTGTGAGGCCGCCCGCGCGGCGACGCCGAAGACCGAGTCCTCCGTCGAGGCGCTCCTCCGAGAATACGTGCAGGTGATCGGTCCACTGCCCAAGGAGGTCGTCGACTGCGTGGATCTGCTGGACACGAAGACCGGGCTCTTGGGTCACGCCTTGATGGATCCTGCGCCGATCCACTGGGCTTGCCTGTCCTCCCGCTTGCGAGACCATGAAACCGGGCTCCGCTGCGGCTACGGGTTGCAGCGTGAAGGCTGCCCCCCCGAGCGCCCAGCAGCCCTTGGCCTTCCGCCTGAATCGGCACAGTTCTTCTGGGATGCCGACAGGCAACAGATCGACGAGACCCGGCGCGTCGAGTGCCAGCGTCCGATACAGGCTCGAACCGAAGCGACGACCCTCGTGAATCGTACACAGCGCGCGGCCCTGCACCCGGGCGCCGGTTTTCCTCGCGGCTCGCTCGTGCTCACGGCGCTCCTCTCCTCC
>JACRCT010000705.1 GCA_016218885.1 Deltaproteobacteria bacterium
ACGATCTGCACCAGCAGGTCCGGGAGGTCGCTGCGCAAGGTCGACAGCAGAGGCACCCGCGCCTCCCTCGCCCGCTGTATCACCTCATAGGGGCCCACGGAGTCGATGAGCTGCCGGTTGGCGAGCAGCTCCCAGAGGATGACGCCGGCGGCGAACAGGTCGGCCCGCTTGTCGATGGGCTTGCCCAGAACCTGCTCGGGCGCCATGTGGGTCATGGTGCCGCGAAGCGAGCCGCCCTCGCCGTGGGAGGGCGTCCCTTCGGCCATGGCCACGCCGAAGTCGGTGAGCTTGACCTCGCCCGTCTTGCCGACCAGCACGTTCGAGGGGTTGATGTCGCCGTGGACAGCGGTGGTGGCCACGCCTTCGGCGAAGCGCAGCTGGTGCACGTACTCGAGGGCCGAGAGCAGCGCGCGCACCGCGAACACCGCGCCTGCCACGCCCACCGGGATGCCCCGCGAGCGCGCCCGCTCGTGGATGGCGGCCAGGTTCCGGCCGTCCACCAGCTCCTGGACCATGAAGTAGTCCAGGCCCTTCTTGAAGACCTTGAAGGTGCGCACGAGATTGGCGTGCTTGAGGCGCACGCAGAGCCTGCCCTCCTGGACGAAGAGGTCGATGAAGGCCTGCTCGGCGCGGAACCTGGGTAGCAGGCGCTTGAGGGCCACCTCCTCGGGCTCGTCGGCCGAGCGCTGCGTGCCCGGGGCGGCACAGGCCCGATAGACCTCGGCCATCCCGCCGATCGCGATCTTCTCGAGGAGCGTGTACCCGCCGAGCTCAGTGGCCAGTGCCATCTCCAGGGGCTCCCCGTGGTGTGCCTTCGCGGCGCCTCTGCTCTGCCTCGGGTTCCTAGAGGGCCAGGAGCACCAGCGCCGTGATGTTGTCTGCTCCCAGCGCCTCGTCTGCCAGCTGGCAGAGTCGCTGGGCAATGGGACCCGCCTCATGGCCCGTCCCCAGCTCGCGGGCCATGACCTCGTCGGCGCCCTCGCCCAGGCAGTCGGGTACGCCGTCGCTGCAGAAGAGCAGCCGGTCGCCTGCGCGCAGGAAGAGGGGCTGGACCTCTGCACGGAGCGGGCGGTTGATGACGTTGCCCTCGGAGTCGAAGAAGAAGCTGCCCACGCTCTGGGTGAGCGCGCCCAGGGTTCCGGAGTCGGCGGCGCTGCGCGGATCGCGCCCCGCCTTCAGAAGCTCGGTGCGCAGGTCCTGGTCGACGGTCATGGCCTCCAAGGCCCCCTCGCGGAGCAGGTAGAGCCGGCTGTCGCCGATGTTCGCCACCGTCAGCCGGTCCGCGTCGAGGATGGCCAGGACTGCGGTGGACCCCGGCGGGTGCGTCCCCGGGCCGAGGGAGCCGACGAAGATGGGCTGCTTGAGGTAGGCGTAGATGCGCGCGTTGGCGTCCTCGAGGATCGCCTCCAGCGCGGTCTTGGCCCACTCCTGTGGCAGCGGCCCCTTGTGCGTACGCAGGATGTCGCCGACCGGGCCCTCCCAGGCCGAGCGCACTGCCTCGCGGACGAGCGAGGAGGCCAGATCGCCCGAGCCCACGTCGGCGGTGGAGACCCCGTCGGCCACGAGCAGGATGCCTCGTCGCGAGCCGCTGTCGAGGCCGATGTAGGAGGCGTCCTGGTTCACCGGCATCGACTGGCTCTTGAGCCGGCCGATCTCGGTGGCCGCCGCCACCGACCAACCGGTGGGGCTGGCGCCTTTGGGGGTGGTGCGCTCCTTCAGGTCGGCGAAGAACGCCCGGCAGCTCTCATAGCGGTCGCCGGGTCGGGGGCTGAGCGCGCGGTAGAGAGCGGTGGCCGTCCCGTGCGGCAGCAGGGGCCGGAAGATGCGCGGCAGGGGGAAATCGCCGCGCTCCATCGGCATGCGGCCGCTGAGCAACGAGAAGCAGAGGGCTCCGAGCCCGTACTGGTCGGCGCGCTCGCCCCCGTCGGAGCCGGCGACCGCCTCCGGCGCGTTGAAGGGCAGGGCCGCGCGTGACGGAGGCTCGGACGGGGAGCGCAGGGCTTCGGGCTCCTCCAGGCTGATCGCTCCGTCGGGCGCGACGCTGAACATCGACGGGGCCAGCGAGCGGAATACGAGCTTGGAGTCGTGGATCGCCTGGAAGAGCCTGCAGAGGGTCTCGACGAGCGCGAGGCCGTGCAGCCCGAGCGACTCGCCCCGCCGCAGCACCCATTCGAGGGTCGGCCCCGGAGCCGGTCGCAGCGCCACGAGCTGACGGTCGTCCTGGGAGAGGCGGGCTGCGGCCGCGGCCACCCCTGGCACCGCGAGCGCCTGGCCCAGCGGCCCGGGGAGCTCGGCGCCGGGCAGCTCGAGCACGCGGAAGGCCCGACCGTCGGCGGCGCGGCCTTCGCGCACGAAGCCCGTGATCGGGAGGTCGGCCGCCGGGCCGAGGACGAGAGAGAGACCTTCGAGCTCGATCTTCGAGCCCGGGGCCAAGGGGGAGAATCGGTCGCTGGAGGGCTTGCTCATCGCGGGCGCGATTCTACACGGACCGGCTCGGGGCGTCCGATCCATATGTGCGGCGTCCGGGGAGCTTCAGACGTCCAGCTTGCGCAGGAACTCCGCCGCCTCCTCGGGGGGCGTGGGGTTGATGTAGAAGCCCGACCCCTCCTCGAATCCCGCCACCTTGGTGAGGGTCGGCACGATCTCGAATTGCCAGTGGTAGTGGGCGATGCTGCGCTCGTTCTGGGGCGCGGTGTGGAGGATGAAGTTGGAAGGCGGCTTCTCGAGTGCGGCGTCGAGCTTGCGCAGGGTGGTGCGCAGCGCGTTGGCCAAGCCCCGGAACTCCGACTTTTGGCAGTCCTCGTAGTTGGAGAGGTGGTTCTTGGGGAGGATCCAGGTCTCGAACGGGCTGCGCGGGGCCCACGGCGCCACCACCAGCATCTCCTCGTTCTCGTAGACGATGCGCGCGTGGTCCTTCTTCTCCTGGCGCACGACGTCGCAGAAGATGCAGCGCTCCTTGGCATCGTAGTGGCGCTTGGCCCCTTCGAGCTCGTCGCGCACCCGGCGGGGCACGATGGGCAGCGCGATGAGCTGGCTATGGGTGTGCTCCAGCGAGGCACCGGCGGCCTCGCCGTGATTCTTGAAGATCAGCACGTAGCGGAAGCGGGTGTCCTTGCGCAGGTCGACGATGCGGTCGCGGTAGGCCCACAGGACGTCCTCGACCTCCTTCTCGGTGAGCTCGGCCATCGAGCGCGTGTGGTCGGGGCTCTCGATGATGACCTCGTGGGCGCCGACGCCACTCATCTTGTCGTAGATGCCGTCGCCCTCGCGGTGCAACGAGCCCTCGATCATCAAGGCGGGGAAGCGGTTGGGGACCACGCGCATCGTCCAGCCGGCTCCGTTGGCCTTCGCGGTGCCAGGCCGATAGGCGAGCACCTCGGGAGGCGTGCGGTCCTCGTTGCCCGGGCAGAAGGGGCAGAAGCCGCCCTTCTGCTGCACGCGGATCAGGCGGAAGTCGCTGGGGCGCTTGGCCCGCTCGGTCGAGATGATGACCCAGCGGCCAATGATGGGGTCTTTGCGGAGCTCGGGCATACGTCCCTCGGTGAGCGGCGGCGGCGAAGCGACGACGCCT
>JACRCT010000706.1 GCA_016218885.1 Deltaproteobacteria bacterium
CTCGCGCGCGCCGCTGCAGTCTCCGGACAGGTATCGTGCCTGGACCAGCAGCCGTTGCCCTTCGCGCCGCACCTCGGCGTCGGCCAGCCCCAATCCGAGCGCTTCACTCAGGTAGCGCTCCGCGGCGAGGGGATCGCCGCGCTGCAGGAGCTGCCGCCCCACGAGGTAGCGGGCGGTGGCATTGGCCGGCTGGGCCTGGGCGAGCTCCTGGACGGCGAGCACCTCGGGAAGCTCCGCCGAGCTCAAGAAGAAGCGGCGCAGCACTGGCGAGGCCACCGGGTCGGCGAGCGCCTCGAGCTTCACCGAGGCCATCCGGTCGGTCGCGCGGTCGCGGTGCAGCGCCAGGGCCGCCTGGAAGGCCTTCCTGGCTTCGTCTTGGTCGCCCAGCGCCCAGTGCGCATCTCCCAACCCCATCAGCGCCGCGGCCCTCACCCCGGCGGGTTGGGCTTCGCGCGCGAGGATCTCCTGCCACGCCTGACGCGCCTGCCTCCACTGGCGCTGGCGGACCCTGATCTCGGCTTGGGCCTTGAGCCAGAGGGAGTTGCCGGGCTCGATCTCCGCGCAGCGGCGCAGGAGGCCCAGCGCGTGCCCGGGATCGGTCTGGCGAGCCTCCATCGCCTCGTCGAGGAGGGCCGCCACCTCGCGGGCGCACGGCCGCTCGAAGATGCTCGGTCGCTCGAAGCGCACCTGGGCGGCGTGGAGCGCCTGCGCGTCCAGCGGCACCGCGGCCAGGAACGCTTCCCACTCGGCCGCCAGCGCGTCCAGCGGCTTGCCGTAGGCCGCCTCGAAGTCGCCGTCGCGATAGACCTGTCTCAGCCGCTGCGCGCCGTGCCGGCCCTCCAGGAAGCGCAGGAAGCTCCCGGCGAGCGTGTAGGCGCGCGAGGCGGCCTGGCGGTAGAAGCCCGCGGGGCCGAGGATGGTGCGCACGTCGGGCGCGAGCGAGAGCCGCTGCATCGCCGCCGCCCATTGGTGCAGCGTGAGGTCGTCCGCCCGCTCATCGGCGGCGACCGCCAGGCCCTCGACCAGCCCGATGTGGACGAGCAGGCCCCAGCGCGACGAGACGCGCAGTGGCCAGGGCCCGAACGCCGCGGCCACGGCGTGGGCCATCTCATGGCGCAGCACGGGGTGGGGGAAGGCCTCGTCGTGGACGTGGAACTGAAGGCGCCAGGGCTTGGCGAAGCTGGTCTGGGCGGCCCCGACGTGGCGGTGCTTCTCTTCGGGGCTCGCGTGGATCCAGGCGTGGATCTTCTCGGTCGGCGCCTCTCCCAGGAAGGCCGCGACGCGGTCGTACTTGAACTCGAGGTCGCGCTCGAGGCGACGCACGTCCTCGAGGGGTTTGGCGCGCGGGTAGTGCAGCACGAAGTGGGCGGTCTCCAGCCGGCCTCCCAGGGACCGGTCCAGGTCCGCTGCCCGGGTGTGCATCCCCAGCTCGAAGTCGAAGAGTCTGCCGGCGGCGACGACGGCGATCAGCGCCAGAAGCGCCGCGAGCCCCGCGGGCGAGAAATGGAGCCGTCGTTGCAGACGCGCGGTCCCCGGAAAGGCCGCTGCGAGCCCGACCAGCAGCACGATTCCCGCCCAGGCCAGCGTGAGCCCGCGGAAGACGAGCAGGCGCGTCTCCACCTCCAGCGCCTCGTCGTAGAGGGGGCCGGGGAAGTAGCCCAGGAAGTGGTTGAGCGCGAAGACTTGCGGCCCGTCCCACACGGGCCATAGCGAGCCGGCGAGCGAGACCAGGAGGATCCCGGTGTAGGTGAGCGCGGCGAAGAGCGCCCTCTTGAAGAGCGCCCCGAGGAAGACCCCGGTGGCTGCGGCCAGCAGCGCGCTCGGAACGGGCAGCAGCGCGAAGAAGGCCGCCCCCGTCCAGGGGCTGCACCGGGTGGACACAACCGCCCCGAGGACCGCAGCGAGAAAGGGCAGGGCGAGCGTCCCCAAGCAGGCCAGCAAGGCGCTGGCGACGGCAGAGCCCAGGGAGGCTGGGACGCGCTCGCGCTCTCTTCGCCCGGCGGCGATGCCCGCCACGCCTCCGGCCACGGCGACGAGCAAGGCCATGGCCTCCCCGAGCTCGTAGCCGGGCACCTCGAAGAGCGGCAAGCGGGTCAGCGCGATTCCCGCCAGCGCCGACAGCCCCAGACAGGCGGCGACACCTGGCTGGCGCACGAGCGAGAGCACCCGCGTGGCGAGGCCTGCCGAATCGCCCATGTCGATCAACGCTCCTTCCGCGGCCGCCTCCCGGAACGGCTAACCGCCCGAAGCTTCGAAGGACTTCGAGGCGTCAGGCCTCCGGCCGGAATGTGGACCCTTGCCTGGCAGCCACTATAATGGCGCTCGACTTTCGAGGTTTCGTCGGCAGTCGCGCGACGGAGGAAATCCTTGTCCGAGAATCCAGCCGATCTCCGTTCCAGCCCGCGTGCGCCCATCGAGCTGAAGGTCGAGTACCGCAAGGTCAACAGCTTCTTCGCCGACTACACCAAGAACATCTCGAAGGGCGGCACCTTCATCAAGACCCGGAAGCCGCTGCCGGTCGGCACCCAGTTCCTCTTCAAGCTCGCGGTGCCCCACCGTGACAACCCCTTCGAGCTGCTGGGCGAGGTGGCGTGGGCGCGCTCGGATGGGGACGACCCGGGGATGGGCATTCGTTTCGTCTATGCCAATGACCACCAGCGCTCCGACTTCGAGAGCGTGGTCGAGAAGATGATGTTCGACAGCCTGGGTCCTCTTCTGTCAGGCAAGCTTCTCGACAAATCGCGGACCTGACGAGCAGGCGGGGCGCTCGCAGATCGGTCTTGAGCCATGTCGTGCCCGAAGTGCGGCAGCGGGGCCGTGTTCCAGGGGAAGTGCCGCGAGTGCGGCACGGTGGTCGATTCGCGCCGGGCGAGCGCGGCGAACGTGCACAGCGCTGCCTCCCCGCTCACCGACACCGGAGACGAGACCGTCCTCGACTCCCGTCGCGCGCCGCGGCGAGCGTCGAGCCTGGACGCCTCACCGCAGCGGCGACTCGCGGTCCCCGATGATCCGGACGCGACGCGCCTGCCGGCCCCCCCGCCTCGCCCTTCCGAGAGCGGGCAGCCGGAAGCGGCCGTGGTGGACTCGGCCTCGCACGACCCGGACCCGGCACCGGCGGCTCCCGCTGCTGCCCGGCGCAAGTCCAAGCAGCAACCCAAGCCCAGGTCCGCATCGCAGTCCAAGCCTGTCTCTGCGCCGCAACCGAAGCCCACGGGCGCGAGCGAGCGCGAGCGAGCGCGCGCCATCTCCGAGCGGCCTTCGTCGGCCCAGGTGGCGGACGAGGTCTCGCTCGGCGCCGCGCGCAAGGAGGGCGGCTCGGGCGCGGCGGGCGCCGTCCTGGCGGCCCTGGCCATTGGTGATGCGACGAGCGCTGCACTGGGAGGCAGCCCCTTGGCCTATGGCGGCGCGGGCCTGCTGGCGCTGGCCACGGTCGCGCTCTGGCGTTCCCACCCGAGCGGGAAGGCTCTCGCGTGGCTGGGAGTCGCCTGGACCCTGGTCTGGGCCGCGGCCTTGGTGGTGCTCTTCCAGCAGCCCCTGCTGGCCGCCCTCAAGGTCCTGCCCGCGGCGGCCCTCATCGGGGTGTTCACGCTGGATGCCCGCGCGCTGAGGTCTGCGCTAGCGGGCGTGGGGGTGGCCATCGCGCTGCTGGGGGTGGCGGTGCCGGTGCTTCTGCATCCCCGCAGCTCGCAAGGAGGCCTCGAGCCGTACTCCGAGATAGCCTCGCAGAGCGGTGGCTCACTCTCCGACCAACGGCTGGGCTACACGATCAAGCTCCCGCAGGAGGTGGCGCTCTCGACCTCTCTCAAGGTGGCGCGCAAGTGGCTGCCCGAAGAGGTGGCGGACCAGGTCTCGCCCCGGTTCGTCTTCTCGACCGCGGACAAGGGCTTCGTTGGGGGGCTTCTCGCGAGCCAGCAGGCGCCGGGCGTCGAGCTGTCGAACCTGCTCACGAGGCTCAACCCCGGCAGCGATCCCAGCGAGCGCAATTCGAAGCTCGTCCCCGACTCGCTCAAGGAGCTCGAGACCCAAGGCTGGGAGATCAACGCCCTGCACGGCACGACGATGGTGGTGTTGGTGCGCGCGCCGGATGGGCGGGCCTTCGCGCTCTTTGGGATCTCGCCGGTGGCGAGCAAGGTCCGCGGGCTTCAGCTCTTCAACTCCCTGGCCTGGGGCCTCCAGGTCAAGAAGAGCCTGGGGCCCTGAGCTTCACGCCGCTCTAGCGACGAGCGGCCTTGGGCTTGGCCTTCTTCTTCGGAGCCGGCTTTGGCGCGGGTTTGCGCGCCGGCTTCTTCTGGTCACCGCAGCCGCAATCGGAGGCGCACTCGCACTCGCAGCCGGAGGGCGCCTGGGCCCCCAGCGCTTCGACTGCCGCCTGGAACTCGTTCTCGGTGGGGACCTCGAAGACCTTGGGCAGCCCCTTCTTCCCGAGGAGGAACTTGAGCACGGTGAGCTCGTTCCTCGGGCCCTTGGTGGGCTGGAGCAGGGCGAAGTACTTCTTGCCCACGGTGAAGAGCTCGAGCGGCTTGAAGGAGAGCTCGTTGCCCTCCTCGTCGATGAGCGTGATCAAGGGGCTCAGCTCTTGGAGCTTTTGGGCTGCCATGGCGGGATCTCCCGGGTGCTGTTCAGGTCGCAGGCTTCACCCTACACGGATCCGGGGCGGGGCGTAGCCCTCGTTCCTGGTCGCACGCGCCCTGCCCTTGGCAGCTCATCAGGTGGTCGTCGCATCAGGCGTCGGCGTGCTCGTGCATGACCGCGGGCTTCGTCGCGGAGGGGGGCCGACGTATTCCACCGCGTCGGCTGGGAGGCAACGCAGCTGCGGCTCGGCAAGCTGAGCGCCTTCGTATACTGGGCCCAGATTTGCTCCCGGTAGCAGTCCCAAGATCAGAACTGCGCACTGCTCGGGGGAGAGCCCCAGGTCGAGGAATACTGCGCTGGTGAACAGGCTGTAGTTCCCGCGCAGGTTTCGCACCTTCCGGGCCGATGCCGCCCATTGCTCGGCAATCCTCCAGTAGTGCATGTCCTTTCGACCGCGCCGTTCGACGCATTCGCGCAGGGCGAGTACCCGTTCATCGTCCAACCTGAAAGGCACGCCAAAACCTGGCAGACGTTCCGTTGACTTGAGGCGGCGCAGCACTTCCGCCTCCATGGCCGAAGGGTCGGTCGCGCGCTCGCCGAGCTGAGCTTCGATAGAGAGAAGAAGCTCCGCGGTCGTCTTGAGCGTCTGAGGGCCAATGACCGGGCTCGCGAAGCTCAGCCCGATGGCTGCCAACCCCGCGACGGAGTGTCCGAAGGAGGAGACGACCCGCGCGAGCTTGAACGGCCAGACCCGAGGATCTCCCACGGCGTTGACGGCCACGACGTCGTCGATCAGAGCGCAGTCCTCAGGGGACAGCATGCGACCGCTGATTCCCAGGACAGCGAGGCCGGTGTAGGGCAGCCGACCCGCGATCTCCTCCCGGATCGATCGCCCCCATAGGCGGTTGTCGTCGTTCACCGCGATGCCGACGCGGCTGTACATCGGTCGCACATCCGGAGGTGGCTTCTGACTAGAATTCACTCTTCCTCCTCCTCCCGATAATCGAGCGGCGGCAGGTTGAACGGATACTCCTTCATCCCGAGAAGCCGCGTTGCAGCCGCCTCTGCGGCTACGGCTGGCAGGCGTGCGACCACCCAGTAGGTCTGCATGGCTTCGGGGCTGAGCCCGGCTGTGTGAAGCACGGCCAGGACGGCTGCCGTTCTCTTGGGCCGAACGGCCAGCGCCCTAGCGGCAAACCCAGGAGGGAGCGCGGCGGCGAGCCGTTCGAGGACCCCGCTGTCCTCGGTGCCTTGAGTCACGAAGCGCGCGGGGGGCTCGCTGTAGTCACCGGTGGAGAGCCAGGTCAGCCACTCGCGGTGCTCTTCGAGGGTGAACGCGGCCTCCTCGGAGAGCGCTATTGTCGCAATTGCGAGGGTCGCCGAGAAGGGTGCACCACAGATGCGTGAGAGCAGGCCGGCGTGTGCGGGTGCTTCGGCGACGCTGACGGGGGACAGGAAGATCAGCGCCACCTCGATGGCGCGCACCTTCTCCGGCTCGGCCAGATCTCCTCCGAGAAGCAAGGCGACCGTGTCGGAGAAGCCGTAGTGACGCGCGAGATCGCCCTCGACGTCATACCCGAAGAGGCGCGGAGGCGATCCGGCGGCGACGACCCGCGCGCTCAATCTAGAGGGCTCGACCCGCTGGTCGACGAAGCTCGCCACCTTCCGACCGCGGAACGGTGA
>JACRCT010000700.1 GCA_016218885.1 Deltaproteobacteria bacterium
ATCCACATGGGAAAGAACACCAGGAGCACGATCATCTCGAAGGGGATCTCCGCGGGCCACGGCCAGAACACCTACCGCGGGCTGGTGAAGATCCTCAAGCGTGCGACCGGCGCCCGGAACTACTCGCAGTGCGACTCCTTGCTGCTCGGGGACCAGTGCGGGGCGCACACCTTCCCCACGCTGGACGTGCACAACCCCACCGCCTCGGTGGAGCACGAAGCTTCGACCTCGAAGATCGGGGAGGACCAGCTGTTCTACTGCCGGCAGCGCGGGCTGTCCGAGGAGGACGCGGTCTCGATGATCGTGAACGGCTTCTGCAAAGAGGTCTTCAAGAAGCTGCCGATGGAGTTCGCGGTCGAGGCGCAGAAGCTCTTGGGGGTGAGCCTCGAGGGGAGCGTGGGCTAGAGAAGCGCGCGGGCGGAGGCCGAGCGACCACTTTTGAGAGAACCAGGAACACTCCATGCTCAAGATCGAGAACCTGCAGGTCAAAGTCGCCGACAAGCTCATCCTCAAGGGGCTCTCTCTCGAGGTGAAGGCCGGCGAGGTGCACGCCATCATGGGGCCCAACGGCTCCGGCAAGAGCACCCTCGCCAACGTCCTCGCCGGGCGCGAGAGCTACGAGGTCGTCGGCGGCAGCGTCACCTACGCAGGCCAGGACCTGCTCGCCATGACTGCCGAGGTCCGCGCGCGCGAGGGCCTCTTCCTCGCCTTCCAGTACCCGGTGGAGATCCCCGGGGTCGCCAACCTCTACTTCGTCAAGGCGGCGCTGAACGCCGTGCGCAAGCACCGCGGGCTGGAGGAGCTCGACGCCATGGACTTCCTGGCCATCGCCAAGGAGAAGATGAAGCTCATCCAGGCCGACAAGGCGCTCCTGGAACGCTCGGTCAACGAGGGCTTCTCCGGCGGCGAGAAGAAGCGCAACGAGGTCTTCCAGATGGCCATGCTCGAGCCTCGCCTGGCGGTCCTCGACGAGACTGACTCGGGCCTGGACATCGACGCCCTGCGCATCGTCGCCGGCGGGGTCAACGCCTTGCGCTCGCCGGAGCGGGCGATGCTCGTCATCACCCACTACCAGCGCCTGCTCGACTACATCGTCCCCGACCGCGTCCACGTGCTCTCCCAAGGGTGCATCGTCGAGTCCGGGGACAAGGGTCTGGCGCTGGAGCTGGAGAAGAAGGGCTACGGCAAGGCGCCCCCGGCACAGCAGCCCCTCGCGCCGGCGGCGACTTCTTGAGGGAGGGGCAAGGCATGCAGACCATCGGCCACTACCAGTCCCGCTTCGAGCACCTCGACGCCGCCCGCCGGGCCGCTGGCGCTCCGGAGTGGGTGTCCGAGGTGCGTCGCCAGGCGATCGCCAGGTTCGCGGCGCTGGGCTTCCCCGGTCCCAAGCACGAGGAGTGGCGCGCCACCAGCGTGGCCTCCATCGCCGCTGTCCCCTTCGAGCCAGATCGCCCCGTGCCCGCTCTCGACGAGGCTTCCTTCGCACGCTTGCTGCCATCGTCTCTGCGTGAGCTGGCGGGCCCCCGGCTGGTCTTCGTCAACGGCGTCCTCGACGCCCGGCTGAGCAGCGGCGCGCAGGGCGGGCTTTCTGGGGGCATCGAGGTCCTGGGGCTGGCGTCGATGCTCGAGCGCTCACCAGGTCGGCTTCAGCCGCTCCTCGCCGCGGCGGGCCCTGAGCTCGATCAGCCTTTCGCCGCCCTCAACGCTGCCTTCTTCCGCGATGGCGCTTTCGTCTCGATCCCAGAGGGCGTCTCGTTCGACCAGCCGGTGCAGCTGGTGTTCGTGTCTGCGTCCACGGAGGATGGCCGGCCTGCCCTCTCCACTCCGCGGACGCTGGTCCAGATGGGCGAGGGGAGCAGCGCTCGCCTCGTCGAGACCTATCTGGGCGGCGACGCCAGCACCCTCACCGACGCGGTCACCGAGATCCACCTGGGCGCCGGCGCCTCGCTCGAGCACTACCGGCTCGAGCGGGAGTCGACCCGCTCCTTGCACCTGGGCGCGTCGCGGATCGCTCAGGCGCGCCACAGCCGCTACCGGTCGTTCAGCGTCGCCGAGGGCGGCGAGCTCGCCCGGCACGAGCTGCAGGTCCGCCTCGCGGGCGAGGGCGCGGCGTGCGTGCTGGACGGGCTCTCGCTCGCCTGCGGCCGGCAGCTCATCGATCACCACACCTTCGTCGACCACGCCTCGGCGCGCACCTCCAGCGCCCAGCTGTACAAGGGCATCCTCGACGGCCAGGCCCGCGCGGTGTTCCAGGGCCGCGTCCTGGTGCGCCCGGGTGCTCAGAAGACCGACGCCCGGCAGGCGAATCGGAACCTGCTCCTATCGGCCGAGGCCCTTGCCAACGCCAGGCCGCAGCTGGAGATCCACGCCGACGACGTCAGGTGCACCCACGGCGCGACGGTGGGACAGCTCGACCGCGAAGCGTTGTTCTACCTGCGGTCGCGCGGGATCGGCGCGCCCGAGGCGCGCGCCATGCTCACCGAGGCCTTCGCCGGCGAGGTGCTGCAGCGCATGGAGCTGGCCCAAGTCCGCCAAGCGCTGAAGGCGGCGCTGCACGAGAAGCTGCTGGGGACAGGCACGCATCCGGAAGAGGGAGCGAGGGCATGAGCGCCACGGCGATCATCAGAGGCAGGGCAGGAGGGGAGGCCGAGACCGGCTTCGACGCGCAGTCGATTCGCGCCGACTTTCCCATCCTGCTGTCCGAGGTGCACGGCAAGTCGCTGGTCTACCTGGACAACGCGGCCACCACCCAGAAGCCGCGCCAGGTCATCGACGCCATCAGCGGCTACTACCTGCAGACCAACGCCAACATCCACCGCGGCGTGCACCTGCTGAGCGAGCGCGCCACGCAGGCCTATGAGCAGGCGCGCGTGAAGGTCCAGCGGCTGCTCCACGCTGCCGACGCCCGGGAGATCGTCTTCGTGCGCGGGGCAACCGAGGGCCTCAACCTCGTGGCGAGCGCGTACGGCCGCAAAGTCCTGCGCGAGGGCGACGAGGTG
The DNA here is from genome assembly GCA_016218885.1 of Deltaproteobacteria bacterium. Classification (GTDB taxonomy): domain Bacteria; phylum Myxococcota; class Myxococcia; order Myxococcales; family UBA5297; genus JACRCT01. The sequence continues at coordinate 3,000 of JACRCT010000700.1, forward strand.
CTCGTCACCGCCATGGAGCACCACTCGAACATCGTGCCCTGGCAGCTGCTCTGCGAGGAGAAGGGCGCGAAGCTGCGCGTCATCCCCATGAGCGATGGCGGCGAGCTCGATCTGCAGGCCTACGAGCGGCTGCTCGGGCCCCGGACCCGCATCGTCTCCTTCGTCCACGTCTCCAACGCCCTGGGGACGGTCAACCCCGCCCGCCGGCTGGTCGAGCTCGCGCACCAGGCCGGGGCCATCGCCGTCGTCGATGGCGCCCAGTCGGCCCCTCATCTGACGGTCGACGTGCAGGCGCTCGACGCCGACTTCTTCGTCTTCTCCGGCCACAAGCTGTACGGCCCGACGGGAATCGGGGTGCTGTGGGGCAAGCGGGCGCTGCTCGAGGCGATGCCTCCCTATCAGGGCGGCGGGGACATGATCCGCTCGGTCACCTGGGAGAAGACCCTGTTCAACGAGCTGCCGTACAAGTTCGAGGCCGGCACGCCCGACATCGCCGGCGCCGTGGGCTTGGGGGCAGCCATCGACTACCTCGACCGGGTCGGGCTCGAGCGCGCCGCGCGCTGGGAGTCGGAGCTGCTCGGCTACGCCACCCTCCGGCTCAGGGAGATCGAGGGGCTGAAGGTGGTGGGCACCGCGCGCGAGAAGGCCGGCGTCCTCTCCTTCGTCCTCGAGGGGATCCACCCTCACGACATCGGCACGGTCCTCGACCAGGAGGGCGTGGCCATCCGCACCGGCCACCACTGCGCCCAGCCCGCGCTCGAGCGGCTGGGCCTCGTCGCGACCGCCCGCGCCTCGTTTGCCTTCTACAACACCCGCGAGGACGTGGACCGGCTCGCCGCCGGCCTCGCGCGGGTGAAGGAGGTCTTCGCCTAGATGTCCGACCTTCGAGAGCTCTATCAGGAACTCATCCTCGACCACTCCAAGAAGCCTCGGAACTTTCGGGTCCTGGAGGGCGCCCCGCGAAGAGCCGAGGGCTTCAACGCTCTGTGCGGCGACCGCTTCACGGTCTTCGTTCAGATGGAGGGCGAGCGCATCGAGGACATCGCCTTCCAGGGAAGCGGCTGCGCGGTCTCGAAGGCCTCGGCCTCGATGATGACCGCGGCGCTCAAGGGCAAGACGCGTGAGGAGGCGAGCGCGCTGCTGGCGAAGTTCCACGACCTCGTCACCGGCCAGGGCTCGCCCGACCACCCGGTGGACCTGGGCAAGCTGCAGGTCTTCGCCGGGGTCTGCGAGTTCCCGGCGCGGGTGAAGTGCGCCACGCTCGCCTGGCACACCCTGGGGGCGGCGCTCGAGGGCAAAGACGCGGCGGTCTCTACCGAATAGGCGCTCGGCAGGAGGATCTCATGAGGCAAGAGCCGATTCAGGTGACGCGGGCGTGCATCGCGACGGCCATTCCCAGTGGCGAGAAGATAGAGCTGCGCCCCGGCGAAAAGGTCGTGGTGTCGCAGGCGCTCGGGGGCACCTTCACGGTCATGACCGCCGACGGCTATCTCGTGCGCATCGCCGCCCCGGACGCCGACGCCATCGGCCAGACCCCGCCGGTCGCCAAGCACGGTGCCGAGGCTCACGGCGACCTGTCACTCGAGGAGCGGATCCAAGCGGAGCTCAAGACGGTCTACGACCCGGAGATCCCCGTGGACATCGTGGAGCTCGGGCTCGTCTACGGGACGGAAGTGAGCTCACTTCCTGAGGGAGGCCAGCAGGTTCACGTGCAGATGACCATGACCGCTCCCGGCTGCGGGATGGGGGATATCCTGCGCGAGGAGGTCCTCGACAAGCTGCGCGCACTGCCCGGTGTCAAGGACGTGAAGGTGGAGATCGTGCTCGACCCGCCGTGGGAGCCGAGCCGCATGTCGGAGGCGGCCCGGCTGGCCACCGGGATCTTCTGGTAGCCAGATGTTCCTCGTCGAACAGGGATTCGATCCTCTACGCGCGCCCAGGCGTTAGGGCGCATGGAAGAGGCGACGATCAATCGCCGGACCGAGCCGCATGTCCGAGGCGGCCGGTTGGCTACCGGGATCTTCTGATAGTCGCTCGCTCGTCCCATCGACCCCCTCCCTGATGGGCGGGCTAGCGCCGTGTCGCATATATGTGTTACAAATGACGCGCGTCGATGGTGACGCAAGTCTAGCGATGGGGGAGCGGATGGAGCCTCTTCGAGTCAATCCAGGTGGGCAACTGGCTGCCGACCAGATTGTCGGCAGGGAGCGAGAGATCGAGCGCTTCTGGCAAGTACTCGAACGGCAGGGCTTGGTTCTCGCCGCCGAACGGCGGATCGGCAAGACCAGCATCGTCACCAAGATGCGGGCCGAGCCCAAGGACGGCTTCCTTCCCATCTACCAGGACCTAGAGGCAGTTCACTCCCTCCCGGAGCTGGTGCGCAGCGTGTACGCAGCGGCCGACGCTCATTTTGCCAGAGTGTCCTGGCTCAAGAGCAGGCTTGCCCAGTGGTCGCACCTGTTGCCGACCAAGATCGCCAACATCGAGCTGCCATCGGCGCGTGAGAACTGGAAGCCGCTGCTCGAACAGGCCTTCGCAGACGTCCTCGAGTCCACCCCCACGGAAGTGAAGGTGGTCTTCATGTGGGACGAGTTCCCGCTCATGCTTTTCAACCTCATCCAACGGGGAGGGCCCGACTCGGCGATCCAGGTGCTGGACCTGTTGAGGAGCTTGCGCCAACGACACTCGGCGCGACTCAGGTTGCTCTTCACGGGCTCGGTGGGGCTTCACCTGGTGCTCAAGGGGTTGCGAGCCAGCGGGAACGCCAACAACCCCGTCAACGACATGTGCCCCGAGACGGTCGGCCCCTTGGCTGATGTGGACGCCCACTCGCTGGCCGAGCGGCTGCTGCTGGGTTTGAGGCAACCGTGTGCCGAGCGGAACGAGATCGCCCGAAGGATCGTCGAGCATGTGGGTGGCTTCCCGTTCTTCATCCACAAGCTCGTGGACAAGCTCGCTGGCGCGGGGCGGGAGCTTCGCCCACCCCTCGTGGCTGCCTGCGTCGAGGACCTCCTCTTCAGCGACCTGGACGCCCTCGACCTTCGCCACTGGCCGGAGCGGCTCGAGCTGTACTACTCGCCCCAGGACTCAACGCTGGCGCGGGCCATTCTCCGAGCCGTCGCGCATAGCGACGACGGGCTGCGCTTCGCAGAGCTCGCCAACCTCGTGCGCCATGAGTCCCCCGGGGTCTCG
>JACRCT010000717.1 GCA_016218885.1 Deltaproteobacteria bacterium
GGTCGTTCTGCACCTCTACTCGCTCGTGCAGTTGGTGAGCCTGATCAGCAAGCGCGGCAAGCTCACCCAGTCAGGCCGGCGCAATGCCTGGATGGCCGTCATCCTCAACCTGCTGGTGTTCGGCACCCTGCTCGCGCTCGTCGTCAGCCACGGGTAGCTGTCCGCCGGCGCTCACCGGTTCGGCCTTCCTCCCATGCCATGCTGCCTGCGTGAATGAAGACGCGGTCCGCGGCGCCTATCACCGAGCCCGCAAGCCTCGGCATGTGGCCATGCCGACGCTCTGGTTGGGCAAAGGACAGCCTTCGCGGTTCCGCGGGATCCGCGACGACGGGCACGAGAGAGACGAGACCGCCTTGCCGACCACGGTGCTCGCCTCCGCTTCCGAGGGCTACCTGCTCTCCCGGTCCTTCCGCGCCGCAGCGCCGGAGCCCGGCGGTTCGCCGCCTCGCCGCCTTTGAATTTGGGCTGCACGAGGCGACCGCCACCGGAGCGGGTCCCCGCCGGAGATTAGCGAAACCATTGTGCCAGTCGAAGTGTGGTCCGAGCTCCCGGTTGAATTACACGACATCAATCCGCAGTGGAACTACACCATTCACCCCCAGAGGCCGCGCTGAACTCCTCTGCGCGACTCGCAAGCACGGATGCTTCTACTGAGTTGTATCGATCACTTTATTGTTGCGCGCTCCCTAAGCGCGGTGACGCCCGGTGTTGCTCCGCCCTTGCCCCCCTGGATCCGCGCCTCCCGCCGACTCTCCTGGCGCTCCATCCGCGAGTGTGCGTTTCAAAAACAAACTCCCGGCTGGGACTCGGAGATGGGATAGCCGTTAACCGGGGCGTGGCAAGTTGTGCCCGGGCAGTCCTCGTTGGTCAGGCACATCAGGCGGCACTTTCCACCACCGACGGTCATCGAGCCGAAACAGGCCAGGGAGCTGCCGCGGCACTCACTAGTATCGGCGTAACAAACCGGCCAACCGCAGGCGGGCGTGCAAGTGTCGCCTTCATCACCTTTGTAGCCACTTCTGCACCGGTAACCAAAACCCCACTGGTAAATATAATCGTATTGGCAGGATTCGCCTTTGGCGCAGGAGGCCGCCCCGGGGGTGCAGGGATCGCCGTAGGTCTCGCAGTAGTTAAAGTCGTTGTGGCAGGTTCCCACAGAGCAGGAGCCGCAGCTCAACATCGTGCCACAGCCATTGTCGAAGCTGCCGCAGTGTTCCTTGTTCGCGTCGTCGCAGACGTGTTCGGGAACGCAGCAAGTGTGATTGCTCTCGCACCTTCCGGAATCGCAATCGGTTCCCTTGATGCACTCGACGCAGCGATGGCTCGTCACATCGCAAGCGGGAAGTGAATTCGTGCATTGACTGGACGAGTTGCACTGTACGCATTGGTGTGCCGTCACGTGGCAAGCGGGAAGTGAATTCGGGCACTGACTGGACGAGTTGCACGCTACGCATTGATGTGTCGCGACGTCGCACGCCGGCGTGGGGCCGGAGCAGTGGCTGTCGCGGGTGCAGGTCACACACTCCCCGGCGATGGGATCGCAGCCCGGGGTCGCTCCGCTGCACTCCGAATCAGAAACACAGAGTGCGCAGGCGCTCGCCTCGGGGTGCAACCGGTGCAGCCCCTCGAGCCCCGTGGCGCAGCCGCTCGAGCAGACCTTCGTGGAGGTGGTCTTCCAGCACGAGCCCTCCGGGCCATAGGCGGCGAGGGTTCCCGCCGATTGGTCGGGCGCCACAGCAGAGGTGCAGGCGATGAACCGCGTGCAGGCTGGCGAGATGCTCACCGCCGTCCCCGCGTCATTGCCCAGATTGGTGCCTGCGTCGCTACCTAGGCGCGCGCACACGCCCCGAGCAATCGCCTGGTCTAAGGCGGACTTGCAGCTGTCCTCCCACTGCGCTGGCGAGGTCCGATAGATTTCGGCCGTCCGCTGGCAAGCGGCGATAGCCGCAGCATCGTTGCCGGCCGCGGAGAGGCAGCAGCCTGCCGGGCCGAGATACTCCTGGCACATGGGACCGAGCGCGGCGTCTGCGCTGCCGTCGAGGCAAGCGGCAAGCCCACCCATGAGGAGCGACAAGAGAGCAAGGGACGAGAAGGCAAATGCGAGTGTGGCACGGTTCATTTTGGGCTCTTTGTTCGCGGCAATACTGGTCCTGTTCACCCGGGTCGGCGGTCGGCTATACAGAAGCGGCCCTCTCAACGAAAGGTCGCGACTGCGCGGAACTCGATCTCCGCTTCGTTGACCCGGCAGCACATCTCCCAGACGAGATGAGCCTGTCTTCGTTGCATGGTCGTCGATATTCGTGCTCTTCGTCAGATCCCGGGATGCCCAATTCGCCTGTCAGTACGACGAGTTGCCGGGCGCCCGACCACCGAGAGCGCGCTCTGCGAGGGAGCCCAGCCGGTCGGCCCACCATCTGTGTGCCTTCGGTCGTCGCGCCTGTGGGCCTTGTGGGTTCGGGCCCGCGCATTGCCGCCTGTGGGCGGCGCACGCTCCGCCCGTGGAGCCTCGCGGTCGGGCCCGGGCGCCGTCCACAGGCCGTCCAGCAGGCGGCAGGGCCCGAATCCACAAGTCCACAGGCGAAGGCGCGACGCGTCACGCAGCTATCCCCTCGCGCGCCGGAGCGCCTGCGCGGTCCTCGACGTGCGCATCGCGGCCGCCGATGGGCTGGGGCACATCGGCGGGGCCGAAAGGCTCTCGCTGCGCGCCTGCCGGTGGAGAAGGATCCGCAGGTCCTGGAGGCACTCCGTGGGGCGCTGGGCAAGCTCGAGGCAAAGTAGCGGCGAGACCCTGGCCGCGGACTCTCGGCGAAGACGCTGAACCGCCGCGCGGGGGCGGATGCCTGAGGCATCCTATCCGCCCGACCTCAATGGCTCGGCCGCGTCGCTTGAGAATCGAGCCAACGTCCGCCGGTGCGGGCCGCTAGGCGAAGACGATGCGCCGATTGGCCGCCACCCGAGCCTCGAGAAGGCCGAGGTGCGTGAACCCCACCAGTGCCGCCAGCGCTTCGCGTTCGCCCAGCTCGCTGAGCAGGACCAGGTCCTCGACGGTCTTCGACCCGTCGGCCGCGGCGAAAAGGGTGGTCTCACCCGGTGAGAGGTGCAGCTTTGAAGCGGTCGCGGCCGCGTCGGGGAGCTGGACATAGCGCTTGCTCTCCTCCACCAGCTCGCGAAGTCGCACCAGGGTGAAGGCCTTGCGATAGCCGTCGAGCACCAGGGGCACCGCCTCCAGCGCCAACGGCACGAGGCCTTTGCGCTCCGGAGCCCGCACCACGAATTGCGCGTCGCCGCCCTCGACGTCCAGCAGGCTCCAGGTGATCTCCCGGATGAGCTGCTCCAGAAGATCGATGAGCTCGGTCTGGTTGAGGATGCCGAGCGAGACCAGCGCCTCCTGGGTGCGCACCCCCTTGCGGATCTCCAGCTGGAGCGCCGAGAGGCGATCGTTGGGGAGCCTTCCGGCTCTCAGCGAGAAGCGCGGCAGCCGCTCAGCACCCAGATTGGAGGCAGCGAACACGATGCGCCCCTCCTTGAGCCCCACGACCTTGAGGACGTCGCCTCGCTTGAGGCGCAGCTCGCCGGAGGCGCGGCGCTCGGCGATGGTGGCGAGCAGACGCGCGGCGAGCCCTGGGACCATCGGGACCGGGCTCTCGGCCGGGATCTCCATGACCCGCATCGGAGGAGGAGCGGCCCACACGTCGCGTCCGGAGAAGGGAAGGGACGAGGAGGGCTCGGAGGTGTCCGGCTCGGGAAGAGTGGGGGCGCTCCAAGACTCCTGTTCAGGTTCGGGGGGAGGTGCGGCTTCCGGGGCCGGCTCTTCGACACCGGCCTGAGGCTGCGAGTCAGCCGCAGGTCCGGAATCGGGCGGGGGAGGTTCACTCTCGGGCGGAGGCACTGCCGCGTCGGAATCGGCGACCAGCGCCTCGAGCGGGGGAGGGGGAGGGATCGCGGGCTTGGCGAAGATTCCGGTCGTCTCGGTGCTGACCATCGCCTCGAGGGGCGGCAGCAGCCGGTCTGCTCGCTGCGGAGCGTCCTGCGCCCCCGCCTCCTGCTCAGCACCGGGTGGGTCGCCTTCCGGGCCGGTCGGCACGGGAGACACTGGAGAGGGGCAGGAGACCTCGACGAGGGCCGCGACCTTGATCATGGCATCGCGGGCGGTGAAGGGCTTCTCGAAGTAGGCGCGAGCGCCGTGCGTCTCGATGGCCGCCTTGGCGAAGTGCTCGCCGCAGAAGACGCCGCTCATGGCGAAGGTGATCACTCCCTTGTCCCGGAGATCCCTGAGCAGGTCCTGGCCGGCCATGTCTGGAAGGAGGAGATCGACCAGCGCTGCCTCCGGAACCTGCTGGTCCAGGAATGCGAGCGCGTCCTTCCCGGTGTGCACCATCCGCGCAGAGAAGCCATGCACCTCGGCCACCACCGCGAGGAGGCTGGCCAGCTCCACGTTGTCATCGACGATGAGAAGCGTGCGCATGGGGATGGACCAGGCGAGGTGCCGACGAAGGGGAGGATAGTCCGAACCTCTCGATCCATCCAATGGGAGGCCGATGCATTCTCGGCCGTTCCTGGCAGGCGGTGTAGCATGGCGCACATGCTTCTGGGCGAGATCCTGGTTCACGACGGAGTCGTCACCCCCTCGCAGGTCGAGGAGGCGCTGGAGGCGCAGGTTCTTCACGGCGGACGGCTGGGAACCAACCTCATCGAGCTCGGCCACCTCGCCGAGGAGCAGCTCGTGCGCGCCCTGGGGCGTCAGCATCGCGTCCACTGCGCGCACGGCGAGATCGCCCCCTCGGCCCAAGCGCTGGCGCTGCTCGATCCGGGTGTCGCCGACGAGAAGGACGTCCTGCCGGTCCGGGTCGAGGGCAACCGCCTGTACCTGCTGGTCATCGACCCTGACGACATCGAGGCCCGTGACTATGTGGCCACGATCACCGGTCGCTGGGTCGTGCCGGTCGTGGTGGCCGAATTTCGAATGGCGCAGCTGCTGCGGCGCCATTGCAAGGCCTTCCGCCCGGTGCGCGAGGTGGATCTCGAAGCCGTCCGCAAGAGACGCGAGGCCGCGCAGGCGTCCCAGGTGAGCCCGGCGACCGACCTGATGAGCGAGGACGAGTTCGAGTCGCTCTACGCTGCGGCGATGAGCGGCCAGTCGCCGGGGCGCGTCGGCGAGGAGGAGCAGCTCGAGGAAGCGCTGCTCGTCGAAGACATCCCCGAAGCAGAGGTCCTTCCGCTCGAAGATCCCGTCGAGCCACC
>JACRCT010000059.1 GCA_016218885.1 Deltaproteobacteria bacterium
CAAGATCCGCACGGTGGCCTCCGACTACCTGCGCACCCCCATCCACCGCGCAGTGGTCACCGTCCCCGCCTACTTCACCGACCGCCAGCGCCAGGCCGTCAAGGACGCCGGCAAGCTCATCGACCTCGAGGTGCTGCGCATCATCAACGAGCCCACTGCCGCCTCCCTTGCCTACGGGGTAGGAAAAGGGCTCAAGCAGACGGTGCTCGTCTACGACCTGGGCGGCGGCACCTTCGATGTGTCGATCATCGAGATTCGCGACCGCGTCTTCGAGGTCAAGGCCACCGGAGGCGACATCTTCCTGGGCGGCCTCGATTTCGACAACGCGATGATCAAGCACGTGCTCGACGACTTCAAGACCCAGCACGGCATCGACCTCTCCACCGACCCGGTGGCGATGCAGCGCATCAAGGACCTCTGCGAGCGCACCAAGATCGACCTGTCGGCCCGCACCGAGGTGCCCTTCAGCATCCCCTACATCACCATGACCCCCCAGGGCATGCCGCTGAACATCGAGATGACGTTCACGCGCAAGAACCTGGAGAAGCTCACCAGCGCCCTCATCGACCGCTCGCTCAAGATCGTCGCGCAGGTGCTGGTCGACTCCGGCCTCTCCTCGGCGGAGATCGAGGAGGTCATGCTCGTCGGGGGACAGACTCGCATGCCGCTCGTCCAGGACCGGCTCGCCAAGTTCTTCGGGCGACCGCCGTCCAAGGGCGTCAACCCCGACGAGGCGGTGGCCATCGGCGCCGCCCTCTACGCCCACTCGCTGGAAGACGACTCCAACCTCAAGCTGCAGCTGCTGGACGTCATCCCCATGGCGATCGGGCTGGAGAAGGCGGGCGGGGACTTCCACATGGTCTTCCCGCGCAATGCCCCCATCCCCAACGCCAAGCAGATCACCGCCACCACCTCCTTCGACAAGCAGGAGTCGCTGGCGATGCGCATCTACCAGGGTGACGGCGAAAAGGTGAAGGACCACGAGCTTTTAGGCGAGTTCACCTTCTCCGGCATTCGCTCCGAGAAGGCAGGCGCGATCCAGGTGGAGATCACCTTCGACGTCAACATCGAGGGCATCCTCACCATGAGCGCCCGGGAGCCCGCCACCGGCAAGGAGATGAAGACCACGGTCCGCGTCACCCAGTCCTGATCAGGCCGGCCCTTCTCCTGGAGAGGCCTTATTCCCGGCCTCTTCCGTGACGATGCCGATACCTGCGCAGCAGAAAGGGGGCCTCGCCTTGGGCCGCCGCCATACCTCGGTCCCACTCGCGCCGTCACTGGCGGCGATGTGGCTCTGCACCCTCATCCCCGCCCTCGCGACGGCGGCTTCGCTGACCCTGGAGCGCGAGCCCCTCGTCCTGGGGCGCGTGGAGTCGGTCGGGGTGACTCTGCGGGTCGCCGAGCCTCCCGGCACCGAAGGCCTGCCGCTGCACTTGTCGGTGAACGTCGGCTCCTTCGGCGAGGTCTCACGCCTCGAGCCCGGCGTCTACCACGCCCTCTACTCGCCACCCGCCACCCGCTTCCCGCAGGTGGCCCTCATCGCCGCCTGGCGCGAGACCGGCCCCGACGCCCCCATCGACTTCCTGCGCATCCCCCTCTACGGCTCCACCCGCATCGACACCGTGGCCCCGCCCGGCTCGGAGGTGCGCGTGGCGGTGGGGACCACCGAGTTCGGCCCCGTGCAGGTCAATGCCCGCGGGCAGGCCTCGGTCCCCGTCGACGTCCCGCCCGGCGTCCCGGAGGCGGTCATCCTCATCAAGGAGCGCTCGGGCACGACCCTGCGCCGAACCGCCACCGTGCAGGTGCCTGCCTACAACCGGCTCACAGTGGCGCTGGTGCCCCACGCCGTGCTCGCCAACGGAGAGGACTGGGTGCGCGTCGAGGTGCTCTACGATTCGACCACGGCCGTTCCCGCTCAGCGCATCTCGCTCGTTCCCAGTGAGGGGCAGGCGACGCTGGTGCGCACCGACCCGGGCCGCTTCGTCTTCAAGTACATCGCTCCGGCGGGAAGCCTCTCGCGCGAGGTCAGCTTCCAGGTGTCGGTGGAGGGTGACGCCGCAGCTCGGGGGCAGGCCGTGGTCAGCCTGGGCGTGCCGCCACCAGCCGAGGTGGTCCTGCGCCCTCCCACCAGGCCGTTGCTGTGCGATGGACGCTCCTGGGCCCCGGTCGAGGTGCGGGTCTACGACACGCGCCGCCTGGGCTTGCCGCATCAGCACCTGGAGGTGATGGCCAACGGCCGCCTCCTCAAGGAGATCGACTACAAGGGTGCCGGCCTCTACGAGGCTCGCCTGGTGGCGCCCGCGAGCTACCCCGAAAACGGGCTCGTCCGCCTGACGGCGACCGTGATCCTCCCCAACGGCCAGGGCCTGAGCACCACCGCCAACTACCAGGTCCTTCCGGTGCCCCTGCCCTCGACGCTGGTGGGCCAGGTTTCGCCGCAGCCGGTGCTCGCCGACGGAAAGAGCAAGGCCGCCATCACCCTCGACGTGCGCGACAAGGGTGGGCTGTCGCTCAAGGGAGCCCAGCTGATCGCCTTGGCGAGCCACGGCACCGC
>JACRCT010000718.1 GCA_016218885.1 Deltaproteobacteria bacterium
CGAGTCGCCTGATCCTCGGCGGGGGCTCTGGGCGGCCTGCACACGTGCGGGGTGGCGCACCGAGGAGTGCCTGGACCGGCCTGCGGCTCTCGAGGCCTTCACCGTCGGCGCAGCGTACGCGAGCTTCGCCGAGGGCAGGGTAGGGCGCATCTCTCCGGGGTGGCGCGCCGACTTGAGCGCCTTTGACCAGGACCTGCTCGCTTGCCCCGCTGAGGCCCTGCTGGAGGCTCGCTGCGTGCTCACGCTGGTGGACGGAGAGCCGGGCCCGGCTTGGTCGGGGTCGTTCTGAGCACGCCGAAGGCGCCGCCTACTGGGGGGCCTGCGGCGGTCGTGCTCGACGCCGGGACAGCGATTCGCACAGCAGGACTTCCACGTCCTTGTCCATCTGCGGCTCGAGAATGAGGAAGTTCGGGTCGAGGATGAAGTCTGCGACCTCCATCTCGGCGATTTGGTCGAAGGCTGCCTCTCCTACGGCCTGACCACATGCCGCGTGCACCACGCGCCCCTTCTCGAGGAGGATCTCGCTGTGTCGGTCGGCATCGCGCACCAGCAGGCGTCCCGAGCGCTTGGACTGGGCCACGCACAAGAGCAGGTCTTCCAGAGCCATCTCGTCGAGCATCCCCGATACGGGCCGCCCGGGCGCACCGCTGGCCAGCCGATCGTCCAGAAGGGCCTTGGCACGCGCGGCCACCTGGTCCGGGTCGACCTCGCCCGCGAAGAGCTCTGCCGGCCGAAGCGCGCTGACCCGATCCTGCAGGCCACTGTCGGCCTTGCTGGCGAGGAGGATGACCGGCAGGCCCACCGTCGCCGGCTCTTGGCGCAGCGAGGCGACCACCAGGAGCGCCTCCTCGACCGGTGGCGTCACCTCGGCGATGTAGAGGTCTGCTTCGCCGCTGCGCAGGGCGTCGTAGATGCCCTCGCTGGAGAGCGTGGCATTGGAGATGAGCCCCAGGCGGGAGAGCGAGTCGCGCAGGTCGGTGCGCGTCCCCTCGTCCGCATGGCAGACCAACACCTGGCGCCCCTCGGAGAGAAGCCGCGTGCGCAGCAGCTCTCCAGTGTGGACCTGCATCAGCAGGTCCACGACGGCCGGGTCGAAGAGCGTCCCCACCCGCTCGCGGATGCACCGGAGCGCCTCTTGCTTGGCCAGGGCTCTGCCGAAGAAGTTCTGCTCGTTCTTGGTCAGGTCCTCGTAGGAGTCCACCGCGGCCAGGATGCGCGCCCCCGCGGGAATGGCATCGGCCGCGACGCCTCGCGGGATGCCCAATCCGTCATAGGCCTCGTACACGTGGTCGAGGATGGAGCTGACCTCCGCCGGCAGGTGGACGGACTCGAAGAGACGGATGGGGGCCTTCGCGCAGCGCCCGGCCTCGAGCTTCCAGTCCTCCTTCTCGGCGGTGGAGAGGAGGGTGGTGTGCCTCTGGGGATCCTTGCCCAGGTCGTGCAGATAGGCAGCGACGGTGACGTGGTTGACGGTGCGGTGCTCCAGCCCCAGGCGCTGCGCGATGGTGCGCGAGTGCTTGGCCACCGCCGCCGAGTGCGCCCTAAAGGCATCGTTGCGCCGCATCTCCAGCTGGCCGATCAGGACGTGGAGGGTCTCGATGAAGTCGTTATCGCTGGCCAGCCAGGAGCGCCGCATCAGGTCGGCGGCCTGCCGCACGCCGCTGGGGGAGAGGCTGCCCGGCACCGAGATCGCGCGAGCTTCGCGCGGCGCCTTCTGCAGGGGTTCGACCTTCATCCCGGTGCTGCCATCGACGACAGCTGAGGTCAGCAGCGGCGTGTCGCCCGAGCTGCCCTCGACAGGGTTGGCCGCCGCCACGGCGACATCGGGGTTCGCTGCCGCGCACAGCTCGACCTCGTCGAAGGCGGTAGGGTCGCCGTAGTAGACCTTCTTGATCGCCGCGTTGACCGCCGCGCGGGTGCTGACGAAGACGAAGACCTCGCTGAGGTTGGCGACGACCTTCAACTCCGCCACGGCCGCGGCATTCTGCGGCTCGGCCATGACCACCGAGAGCGCTCGGCGCTCGGCGTCGAAGAGGATGGGGACCAGCCCCTGCGCCTCGGCAAACCGCACGGGGACCCGGTCGAGCACCTCGGGGGAGATCTTGACCTTGGAGAGCTTCTCCGCGCTGACGTAGCGCGTCTGGAAATCGGCAGCCAGGAAGCGCAGCAACGCCTGCTCGCTGATGAGGCGATGGGCAAGCAGGCAGTCACCAATCCTGAGCTTGGGACTCTGCTTCTGGAGGTCGAGCGCTTGGAGCAGCGCGTCGCGGGTGATCAGACCCGCGTCGATGAGGCGCTCACCTAGCTTCTTGGATTCGGCCATGGTCCGGTCTGCGAAGCCGGAGGCGACAGGTCCTAGCCTGCCCGGCAGTGCTCCGAGCGAATGCCGGCGAGTCTAGGAAGCCCCCTCCAAGCGAGCGAAAAAAGCGCAGCGGTCATCCACCGTTGGACGGTTCTGCCGGAGGAGTGGACTCGTCTTGGGCAGGAGCCGGCGAAGGCGGAGCCTCGGTCGACGGGGCGGAAGGCTCGGCCGACTCCGGGGCCTGAGCCTCGGCGGAGGGAGGGGTGGGCTCGGGCTCGGGGGTCTCCGCCACCAGCACCGCGAAGGGCTTGAAGGTCAGCTTCTCCTCGGGCTTCTTCGGACCGCGCTCGCGTCGTTCGCGCGGCGCGCCGGCCTCGGCCCCTTCCGCGGGCTTCTCCGGGCGGGCCGGGCGCTCGGGCCTCTCCGGGCGCACAGGCTTGGCGGCGCCGGACTCGGCTTGTCCCGCTTCCACGCCGGCGGCCGCCGCGCCTTTCTCGGCGCCCTCTGGGCGCTCGCGGCGCGGGCGGTCCTTGCGATGGCGGCGCTCCACCGGCGCCTTGCCCCCGACCGTGGGAGCAGCCCCTTTGTACAGATGGCGATCGTAGAGCTTCTGGAAATCCGTCCAGGTCTCACCCGAGTCGCGCTTCATCACCTCGAGCCAGCTGTTGACGCGGCTGTCGAGCTCGTCGATGTGGTGCAGGATCATGGCCTCGAGCGTCTGCGGCAGCCGCGGAGAGCCGAACTCCAACGCACCGTGGTGGCTCAGGATCAGGTGCTTGAGGTGGGCCTCCAGGACGGGAGGGAAGCCCTCGATGCACGCGGCCCGCTCGTGGATCCACTCGGAGGCGATGACGAGGTGCCCCACCAGCCGGCCCTCGTCGGTGTACTCGGTCTGCCGCTCCCAGGTCAGCTCCTTGAGCTTGCCCAGGTCGTGCAAGAACGCTCCGGCGACCAGCAGGTCACGGTCGGCCATGGGGTACTGGTCGCTCAGCCGCTGCGCCAGCCGCATCACCGACAGCGTGTGCTCGGCGAGACCGCCGTGGTGCGCGTGGGGGATGGTCTTGGCCGCCGGCGCGCGCTTGAAGAGCGCCAGGAAGGCCTCGTCGTCGAGGAAGCTCTTGCACAGCGCCTTGACGAAGGGGTCGTGGATGCGGTCGATGATCTCCTGGATGGGCGCCAGGTGCCGCTCCCCGGGCTCGGGCTTGACCGGGGCGGTGAAGTCGGCCAGGTCGAGGCCCGCAGGGTCGACCTTCTGGAGCGCGTCGATCTTGAGCTGCGGCCGCCCCTGGAAGGTGGTGACCGCGCCCTCGACCTCCACGTAGTCGCCGCGGGTGAACAGGGGATCGAGCTCCTCGATCCTCTCCCAAACGCGGGCGTCGAGGTCGCCGGTCTTGTCCCTGAGCACGACCGCCAGGAAGGGCTTGCCATTCTTGGCCGTGGTGGGCGTCTTGCGCGCCACCTGGAACACCGACTTGAGCGTGTCCTTGTCGTGGACGTCCTTGGCGTAGACCTTGGCCACCTGCGGCCTCCTTGCTCGTGTGCTTGCTTGGGCCCGGATAGGGGCCATGAAAGGCGCGTGACCATAGCACTGGCTGGGGGCGGTTGCACGACCCGAACGACCTTCGGTCCGGTCTCTCAAGGCAGCCACGGAGTGTGACGGTGGCTTCACCGCCGGCCATCCTTAACTGTGTAGAGGTCGGGGCCGTGCAGGGCCGGGGGGGCTGCCATGGCCGTGTGGCATCACAGGTGCGTGGCCTTGGCGCTGGGCGTCCTCCTGGCAGCGGGCACTGCCGCCCAGGCGGGACCGCCCGCCCTGGTGGGAGCCCCCAGCCGGCGCCAGACGATGCCCAAGCCCGCGGGGACACCCAAGACGCCGGACAAGCTTCCGGCCTTCGCGAAGGCCGCGGACGTCCGCTCGGCCGAGGCTAGAGCTCGCGCATGCGGGTGAGGATCGCGCCGACGATGATGCCCGCCGCGGCGATGACCGCCAGAAGCACTCCGAAAGCAGGCTCGGCAGTGACCGACTTGCCGCTCTTCTCGTAGGCGGCGATGGCGGCCGCGACACAGATCAGCGCCGAGAGCCCTCCTGCGCCGAGGGTCACCCAGGGAAACTGGTTGCGCGGGAATGCCGGCAGCTTGTCCGTCCTGCGCGCCCAGACGGAGGCGATGGCCCCGATGGCGAGCAGGAAGACGAATACGCCGGAGGTCAGCAACCCCATCTCGTCGCCCTCGGGCGTCGTGCGCCAAGGCAGGAACGTGGTGAAGATCAGGAATGAGGCGGCGCCGGTGGTCAGCTTGTCCTCGAAGTGCAGGTTCAAAAAGCCCGACCAGATGCCCTTGAGCTGGACGAAGGGGTCGACCATCTCCGATTCGCGGGTCGCGCCGGCGTCCGGCAGGGGCTGCTCAGGGAGCCCGTCTTCCTCGCTCGCCGCGCTGGGCGAGGCGGAGCGTCCTGTGTCCTCGTCCCAGTACTGGGAGTACTTGTTGGAATAGGCCGGCTTCTTGGCGGCTGCAGGTCGGGGGGACGTGGCGTCGCGCGAGCTCTGCTTCGAGACAAGGGCGGGCTTGCGCGCCGCGGGCTTCTGGGCGGCCGACGGCTTGCGGGGAGCGGGCGGCGGGGTGTCGTCGGAGATGGCCCCGAGGAGCGACTCGTCGAGCACCGCGTCGCAGTAGGGGCAGATCGACGTCCCGTCCTTCACCTTCTTGCGGCAAGCTGGGCAGTTCATCTGCGCGGGAGTATCCGGTCGGGCACTCACCCTGTCAAACGGCGCTCGCCCCGCCACGCGCTCCTTGACGAAGGCGACTCCCGAGCGGAATGTGCGCGCCTCTTTGGGAGGGAACGATGCGTCCCACACGACTGGTATTGCTGACCGCCATCGCCTCGTCCTGTACCTCGGCCAGACCTGTCGAGCCCGGCTGGAGCACCCGGATCGCGGCGCTGGAGAGCGCCGAGGTCCAGGAGCTCATCCGCTTCGAGGACGCGCGGCTGCTCGCAGATGGGCGCATCGAGGCGCTGACGCGGGCGGCGGCCCCCGCGGTCCGGACCAGGGCTCTGCTCGCGCTCGCACGGCTCCAGGCTCCGGAGACGGCCGGGATCATCGCCGCCGCGCTGGACGACCCCCAGCCCGACGTGCGCGCTGCGGCCGCCTTCGCATTGGGAGTGGTGGGGCTCGCCTGGGGGCCGATCCCCGATGAAGCCAGGGACCTGGCGGTGCGCAGGCTCGCCGAGCGGGGGGACGTGGAGACGGATTGGTCAGTGGGGGACGCCATCGTCGAGGCCCTGGGCAGAATCGGCGGACCCCAGGCGCTGGCCACGCTCGTGAGGTTCGCAGAGGGGCCTCACGCCCCCCAGACAGCGCTGGCGCTGGGCGTGCTCTCCAAGTCGTCGGCAGGCCTGCTCGAGGACGTGGTGGCGGTGCCGGCGTTCGCGAAGCTGCTTGACATGTCGGAGCCCGAGAAGCGCTTTGCCGGGGCCTATGCCCTGATGCGCTACCAGGACGCCGCGGGGCGCAGCGCGCTCCGGCGCTGCACCAAGGACCAGAGCTACGCGGTCCGCGCCGCCTGTGGGCGGGGCCTGGCGGCGCTCGGCGACGCGGGCGATGTCGACATCGTCTCCACCTTGCTCGACGACCCGGATGAGCGCGTGGCGGCGGAGGCGGGGAGGGGCCTCGCCAAGCTCGTGACCGCCTGTGCGGCCGCGGAGGATTGCCCCGCACTTCGAGCCCTGGAGAGCTCCCAGGCTCCGTGGCGCATCGCCGTGGCCCCGGCGAGCGCCGCCGCGCCCATCGCCTTCCCCGCGGCGGCGAGCATGTTCGCAAAGCAGATAGGCGCGGTGCAGTCCGCGCTGGAGGCCGCCAAGGACGACCTTGACCGGCGCACCCTGGCCCTCGAGCAGTGCGAGCTGGCCCTGGGACATGATCGCGCGCTCGGCCGGCTCGATCGCCTGCCCTCCTGCGGACACGGGTTGGTCGCGCAGAAGGAGCGGGAGGTGAGATCGGCGCGAGCCCTGTCTGAGGCCAAGCAGCCCGTCGAGGCTCGGGCCCCCGCCTTGATGCTCCTCGCGAAGAGCCCTCTCGCCCCGGTCCGGGCGGCGAGCGCTGCGGGGTTGGCCGTCATGCGCACGCCAGAGACCGAGCAGACGCTGATCAGGCTGCTCGCAGACCCGGATTGGACGGTGGCCTCCGAGGCCGCGGGCGCCGTCGAGGCCGCCCGGCTGGGTGAGCAGGCTGGACCGGCGCTCATCGCGTTGCTGGAGCGGGCCAAGGCAGAGCAGGCCTCCGACGCCGCCCAGGCCGCGCTGTCGGCCGTCGGCTCGCTCAAAATCGAAGCGGCGCTCCCGGTCGTTCGGAGGCTCACCACCGAGGGGGCGCCGCACGTGCGCCTGGCCGCAGCGCGGGCCATGGCCACACTCACCGGTCACATGCCCGCGATCACCCCGCCGCCCTGGAAGCCGGGGCAATACGTGCTCGAGAAAGTCCCCCCGAAGCCGGTCTTCGTGCGCCTCAGCACCGAGCGCGGTCCGGTGCGCATCCAGCTCTTCGAACAGGACGCTCCTCTGACCGTGCGCAACTTCCTCTCGCTGGTGCGCAAGGGGTTCTACCAGGGGCTGACTTTCCACCGGGTCGTCCCCGCCTTCGTGGCGCAGGGCGGCGATCCCAAGGGCGATGGTACGGGCGGCCCGGGCTACACCATCCGCTGCGAGGCCAATCGGCGTTCGTACGGTAC
>JACRCT010000711.1 GCA_016218885.1 Deltaproteobacteria bacterium
GCGCGAAGCCGACGAGCGAGTGCGCATCGGGCCCGCCCCCGCGGCCCAGAGCTATCTCAATGCCGAGGCCAGTCTGGATGCCGCACGGCGCACCGGCGCCGAGGCCATCCACCCGGGATACGGCTTTCTCTCCGAGAGCGCCGCCTTCGCCGAGCGCTGTGCCCAGCAGGAGGTGATCTTTGTCGGCCCTCCCGCGCAGGCGATGCAGCGGATGAAGGACAAGGCGACCGCGCGCAGGCTGGCCGCTGCCGCCGGGGTGCCCGTGGTGCCCGGCTCGGAGGTGGTGCCCGACGAGCGCGCTGCTCTCTGTGAAGCGGAGCGCATCGGCTATCCGGTGATCGTCAAGGCCGCCGGTGGCGGAGGCGGGATCGGAATGGTGGCCGCCCGGGCTCCCGAGGAGCTGTCCAAGGCTTTCCGCCAGTGCTCCGATCGTGCCCGGGCCGCCTTCGGACGCGAGGCGGTGTACCTGGAGCGCTACTTCGCCGCGCCGCGCCACGTCGAGGTGCAGATCCTCGGGGACCGCCACGAGCACCGGGTGCACCTGTTCGAGCGCGAGTGCTCGGTCCAACGTCGGCACCAGAAGGTGATTGAGGAGGCCGGCAGCCCGCTCTTCGAGAACGGACGGCGCCCCGAGCTCGCCGCGCAGCTCTACCGAGCGGCGCTCGATGCGGCGCGAGCCTTCGGCTACGCCAACGCCGGGACGGCGGAGTTCCTCTACAACGAGGGCGAGATCTACTTCATCGAGATGAACGCGCGGTTGCAGGTCGAGCACCCGGTCACCGAGCTGACCACCGGGGTCGATATCATCGGCTGGCAGCTGCGGATCGCCGCGGGCGAGCCGCTGACGCTCCAGCAGCATGAGCTGTCCAGGGCGGGCCACGCGCTGGAGATGAGGGTCTACGCCGAAGACCCGGTCAGGTTCCTGCCCTCTCCGGGACAGCTCTCCACGTTCCGGCTGCCGTCCGGTGATGGCGTGAGGGTCGATGCGGGCTACGTCCAGGGCTCGCGCGTCACGCCCCACTACGACCCGCTGGTTGCCAAGCTCATCGTAAGCGGAGAGGATCGCGCGCAGGCCATTGCCCGCGGGCGCGAAGCGCTGCAGGGGTTCGTCATCGAGGGAATCAAGTCCAACCTGGCCCTGCACGCCCGCGTCCTCTCGAGCGAGGCGTTCCAGCGTGGCGAAATCGACACGGCGTTCCTGTCTCGGCTTGCCTAAGGCAGCGAGCACCCTAGCGAGGACTCATGGCGACCAACGTACCGGCCCACATCACGGGGACTGTCTGGAAGATCGAGAAGCGGATCGGCGACAACGTGGTCGAGGGCGACGTCCTGGTCATTCTCGAGTCGATGAAGATGGAGATGCCGGTGGAGGCCCCAGCGGCGGGCAAGGTCATTGAGCTGCGCTGCGCGGAGGCCCAGCCGGTCAGTGAAGGGGACGTGCTGGTCGTGCTCGAGTAGTCGAAAGAGGCGCGCCGACCTCAATCGCGCAGGTCCTCGAGCCGCTCGTCGATCTCCTCGGCGAGGCCCCCGTGGCTGGCCTGCGGGGTCTCGCGGGCCCGCTCCAGCAGCTCGATGGCCTCGCCCTTCCGTCCCGCGCCGATCAAGGAGTCCGAGAGCGCGATCAGGCAGGCCGTCCACTCTGGTTCCTCGGCCAGGCAGCGCTGGAGCGGCTCGACTGCCTCGCTGAAGCGACCCACCTCGACGTAGTACTTGCCCAAAGTGAAGTGGCCCAGGGGGCTCTCCGGAAACTGGGCGATCATGTCCAGGTACTTGCGTTCTCGGTCGTCCACGAAGGCTCCGATCTTCTGGGGAGCGGGGAAGCCCCCCGTCGGCTGGCCGGTCAGCTCGTCGCCAGCGTCGGCTGGGCAAGCCGCATCCAGGCCTCGAACTCAGGTGAGGCCACGCGCATCAACAACAGGCGCACGGACAGAGGGCGGACCGGGTCCGTGAGAAGGAGGGGCCTCTCCTCTCCATGACCCACCAGGAGCTCCCCTTGCCGGACTCCGTCATGCTCGGGCAGCGCCAGCTTGAGCTGCACCCGATATCCGTCCCCCTGCCGCTCGGGAACCAGCTCGAGCGAGAGACGAGGCAGGTCCGGCCGAGACGGCTCCACCAACCGCAGCGACAGGAGCTTGCCCTCTTTGCCCAGAAGGTGCGGGCGGGCGACCACCCTGTCCCCGTCCTTGATCTCCAGAGCGAAGAACAGCCGCTCGGCTGGCTCGGGGCGCAGCAGGCTGCCGCAAGCAGTGAAAAGCAGGGCCACGCCCATGCCCACCGCCATCATCCGGCTCCGCGTCGTCTTCATTGCCACTTGCCCCTCGCGCGAGTTCGGCCGCTCTCATAGGCGAGCACGAGCAAGATGCGCGCCAGTGTTTTGGGACGGCAGTCCAAGAGGTTGCACGGCTCTGATTGCCAAGCTGCCACGCAGGCAGTGTTTGCCCCTGACAACTTGTCAACCGAGCCCTAGACTTCATCGCTCGGAGGCGCTCATGGAGAGCTGCATCTTCTGCCGAATCCGTGACGACGAGCTACCGGCTCGGAAAGTGTACGAAGACGAGCTCGTGGTGGCCTTCGAAGACCTCAATCCGCAGGCCCCGACTCACGTGCTGGTCATCCCCCGCAGGCACATCGCGACGCTCAACGACCTGCAGCCCGACGACGAGCCGCTGGTCGGCCACATGTTGGCGGTCGGGGCGAAGATGGCGGCGCAGCGCGGGCACGCCGCTCGCGGTTGGCGGGCGGTGTTCAACAACCAGCGCGAGGCCGGCCAGACCGTCTTCCACATACACCTGCACGTGCTCGGGGGCCGACCGATGGAGTGGCCTCCGGGCTGACCGATGGCTCTGCGCGGAC
>JACRCT010000712.1 GCA_016218885.1 Deltaproteobacteria bacterium
CGCCGCGCTACGAGAAGGATCACGCCGAGGCCCAGCTGGGCGTGGCCCGGATGGCCATCGACACGGGCAAGTACGAGACCGCCGAGAAGTTCATCAAGAAGCTCATGGCTGCGGACCCGCCCCCTTCGCCGCGGCAGCTGGCGATGGCCTATCTGGCCAGCGCCATCGTCCTCGACGAGCAGGGCAAGAGCGCCGAGGCCGACAAAGAGCAGGCCAGGGCCTTCGACACCGACAGCCGCAACGCCGAGCTCTACATCCTCAAGGCCCGGCGCCTGACTCGCGCAGGCAAGAGCGAAGACGCCATCGCCTCGATTCGCGAGGCGATCAAGCGCGACCCCAAGCGCGCCAACTTCTATGCGGAACTCGCCAAGGCCCTGCTCGCCAGGCCGGGTGGCGCCAAGGAAGCCGTCGAGTCGTTGAACAAGGCCATCGCAAGCATGGGCGAGTCTCCCAAGCTGCTGGTCCTCAGAGGCAACGCTCAGCGGGCGGACAAGGACCTCGATGGCGCCCGAGCGACCTTCGAGAAAGCGATGGGGCTCGCCAAGGGCAAGCTTCCTGAGGCCCTGCTCGCCTTGGCGGAGATCGCCCGCGACAGGAAGGAGTACCCCAAGGCCCTCGAGCTCTTCGAGAAGGCCAAGAATGAGTCGCTGTCCTCGGCCAAGAACCAGGCCTACGCCTTGACCGAGATGGGCAAGATCGTCGAAGAGCAGGGTGACAAGAAGGGGGCTCTGGATAGGTTCAAGGCCGCTGCCGGCGCGGACGCGAGCTTTGCCCCGCCGCTCTACCTGATGGCCAAGCTCTTCGTGACCTCCAAGGACAAGGAGCAGCGCAGCACCGCCTATCAGCTCCTCGAGAAGTACCTTGAGCTCGACCCCAAGGGCGAGTACGCCGAGGATGCGAAGAGGCTCCTCGAGGAGCGGAAGAAGTAGGTCGATCGCCCCGTTCCCCTTGACAGGGCAGATCCCCGACTCTAAGGTTCATCCGTCTCTCGCGGTACTCCGGCCATCCGGCCGGCTCGACTCCACACCTTCGAATCAGCTGGTTGCTTGATTGGCCCTCCTTGGGAGGGTGCATCCTCCGATGAGGATTGCCGCGTTTCTCGCGGATTCCTTCATCCCTACTCCGAAAAACATGCCCATGGATAAGCCCACGTCCAACCGGGGCGGCGCCCGACGCCGGCGCAGCCCGAAGTCCACCTCCGAGGCCAAGCCGACGCGCGCTCGCAAGAAGCACGTCGCCGCGCCCGTTCAGGAAGAGCCCGAGGTCAAGGCCCCCGTAGAGGACGAGGAAGAAACGACCACCGAAGAAGAGGCGCCCGAAGCCGACGAGGCGGCTGAGCCGGGGCAGACCGGGCCTCAGGCTCCCTCAGTCTCCTTGGCGGCACAGCCTTCCGAAGAGAAGCCTGCGAGCCCGTCTCTCGCCGAGGCCCCGGCGGTCATCATCCCGCCCCCTCCAGCGACCGCCATCGCGCCTGCGGTTCCGCCCGAGCCACCGCCGCCGCCCCTCAACCTGTCGACCCTCAAGGCGATGAAGATCACCGAGCTCGCGCAGATGGCGCTCGACCTCAAGGTCGAGGGCGCGGGAGGCATGCGCAAGCAGGACCTCATCTTCGAGATCCTCAAGGTCACCAGCGACCGGCGGGGGGAGATCTTCGGCGAGGGCACCCTGGAGATCCTCTCCGACAACTTCGGCTTCCTGCGCAGCCCCGATTTCAGCTACCTGCCCGGGCCGGACGACATCTACGTGTCCCCCTCGCAGATCCGCCGCTTCGCGCTGCGCACCGGCGACACCGTCAAGGGCACCATCCGCCAGCCCCAGAGCAAGGAGAACGAGCGCTACTTCGCGCTGCTGCGCGTGGAGTCGGTCAACTACGCCCCGCCGGACGAGAACCAGAACAAGATCCTCTTCGACAACCTCACCCCGCTCTACCCGACCCGCAAGCTCAACCTCGAGCACGAGGCGAGCGAGATGACCACCCGCATCGTCGACCTGCTCACCCCCATCGGGAAGGGTCAGCGCTGCCTCATCGTCTCCCCACCGCGCGCGGGCAAGACGGTGCTCCTGCAGAACCTCGCTCACGCCATCCGCGCCAACCACCCCGAAGTCATCCTCATCGTGGTGCTCATCGACGAGCGCCCCGAGGAGGTCACCGACATGGAGCGCTCGGTGAAGGGCGAGGTCGTCAGCTCCACCTTCGACGAGCCCGCCACCCGGCACGTGCAGGTCGCGGAGATGGTCATCGAGAAGGCCAAGCGCCTGGTCGAGCACAAGCGCGACGTGGTCATCCTGCTCGACTCGATCACCCGCCTGGCGCGCGCCTACAACACGGTGGTGCCGCCCTCCGGGAAGATCCTCTCCGGCGGCGTCGACTCCAACGCCCTGCACAAGCCCAAGCGCTTCTTCGGCGCCGCCCGCAACATCGAAGAGGGCGGCTAGCTCACCATCATCGGCACCGCGCTCGTCGACACCGGCAGCCGCATGGACGAGGTGATCTTCGAGGAGTTCAAGGGCACCGGCAACTCCGAGATCGTCCTCGACCGCAAGCTCATGGAGAAGCGCATCTTCCCGTGCCTGGACATCAACAAGTCCGGAACGCGCAAGGAAGAGCTCCTGATGGACGACTTCACCTACAACCGCGTGTGGGTCCTGCGGCAGGTGCTCCACCCGCTCAACCCCATCGACTCGATCAGCATGCTGCTCGAGAAGATGAAGGGCACCAAGACCAACCGCGACTTCCTGGACCAGATGAGCAGGGCGTAGGAGCGAGCCTTGAGCATCTATACGAAGACCGGCGATCGCGGCCAGACCGCGCTGCTGAGCGGGAAGCGGGTGGAGAAGGACGACCCCCGCGTCTCCTCCTATGGCGAGCTCGACGAGCTCAGCGCGGTGCTCGGCGTTTCCCGCTCCCAGGGGCTCGACCCGTCGATCGCCGTCAGCGTCGCCCGCATCCAGGAGGAGCTCTTCACGCTCTGCTCTCAGCTCGCCTCGGCCGAGAAGTCCCACGCCGCGGCGCTCCCCCGGGTCCAGGCGGAGTGGGTGCTCTCGCAGGAGCGCGAGATCGACGCCGCCGATGCCGAGCTGCCCACGCTGCGCCAGTTCATCCTTCCCGGCGGCTCGCCCGGCGCAGCCTGGCTGCACCTCGCGCGCACCGTGTGCCGGCGCGCCGAGCGATCTGTCGTCACCCTGGCACGACGCGAGGAGGTCGACCCGGTCGTCCTCGCCTACGTGAACCGGCTCTCCGACTGGCTGTTCACGATGGCGCGTCTGGCCAACCACCGTGCCGGCACCTCGGAGCCGATCTGGCGCAAGCCGTCCTGAACGAAAGCGGCAGCGGCCAGGCGGTCACACCGGCAACTGCTTCGGGGCTCGTTGTAGAGTCTCGAGCATGCCAATCCTGACCTCCCGGGCGGTCTCGGCGTGCCTCATCACGCTCCTTCTCTTTCCGCTCTCTTCATCGTCCTCGATCGCCGCGGCACCGCTCTCGCGCAAGGGGGCCGCCCTCTCGTTCAAGGAGATCGACCGGCTCGCCGGAGAGCAGAAGATGGAGGCGGCGGCCAAGATGGCAGCCGAGCTGCGAGAGGCTGCCCGCGCCGCTGGCGATGAGGAGGGCTGGGCACGGGCGCTGGTGAAGGAGTCGCAGCTGCGCGCCGCCCTGCACGGATACGAATCCGCCGTGCACCTGCTCAAGCAGACCCCTTGGCCCACCGGCGCGACGTGGCGGTCCGTGCTCGACCTCTTCTATGCACGCCAGCTGGTCGCCTACGCACGCGCCTACTCGTGGGAGATTGGCCAACGCGAACGGGTGGACACCCAGGGTGCGGTCGACCTCAAAGCCTGGACCCGCGAGCAGATCTACGCCGAGGCGCAGCGCGCCTATCAAGACGTATGGGTTCGGCGCGAGGCCTTGGGCACCGAGCCGGTCAAGAAGCTCGCCGAGTTCATCGAGCCCAACACCTTCCCGGAAGGGGTCCGCAGCACCCTTCGCGACGCCCTGAGCTACCTGCGCGTCGAGCTCCTCGCCGACACCTCGGGCTGGAGGCCGGAGCAGTCGAACGAGGTCTACGCGCTCGACCGGGCCGCGCTGATCAAGGGCGACGCTGCGCGCTCGGAGAAGCTGACCTTGGACGACCCGGCGGTGCACCCGCTTCTGAAGCTCGGTGCGGTGCTCGACGACCTCGAAGCCTGGCACGCCACGGCCCACCGGCGCGACGCGGCGCTCGAGGCCCGCCTGCAGCGGGCTCAACGCTTGTATGCGTCCTTCGGCGAGGACGAAGACAGGTCGCTGGTGATCGCCGACCTCGAGGAGCGGCTCAAGGGCTTCGCCGACGTGCCGTGGTGGTCCTGGGGCATGGCCACGCTCGCCGAGCTGGTGCGCCAGAGGGCTGAGCCCGGGGCCCTGGTTCGCGCGCGCGCCATCGCGCTGGAGGGGCAGAAGCGCTTCCCGGGCACACCGGGCAGCCAGCGTTGTCTGCACCTGGTGCGCGCGATCGAGGCCCCTTCCTACCGGCTCGCGGCGATGGCTGCCGATGCCCCAGGCAAGCGCTCCATCGCCATCCAGCACAAGAACCTCCCGTCGCTGTGGTTGCGGGCCTATTCGTTCGATCTCGAGAAGCGCTTCGCCGAGGCGCGCAACTACAACCTCCTGCCGACCGGCGAGGAGATGGCCGGGCTGGTCCGCTCGCTCCAGCCCGCCGCGGAGTGGAGGGTGAACCTACCCGCCACTCCCGACTTCCAGATGCACCGCACTTTCAGCGTCCCTCCCATGAAGTCCAAGGGCGCCTACCTGATCGTGGCTTCGGCGAAGAAGGACTTCGTCAACGGCGACAACCAGATGATGGGCGTCCTGCTGGTCCTCACCGATATGGTGCTCGTGGAAAGGATGCTCCCCGGGGAGATCGAGGTGACGGCCCTCTCAGGCGAGACGGGAATGCCCCTTCCCGGAGTGGCGGTCTCATTATGGGCCTACAACTGGGAGCGCGGGCATCAGCTCCTGGAGACCCGCACCACCGGTCCCGAGGGCGCGGCGCGCTTCAAGCGCCGCCAGGACGGCAACTCGTACTTCGTGTTCGCCCGGCGCGCGGCCGACCAGGGCGTCGATCCCCAGTGGCTCTACTTCCCCTGGGAGGGCCAGGCCTCGGCCCAGACCTCGGCGTTGGTCTATACCGACCGCTCCGTCTACCGGCCGAACCAGAAGATCTACTGGAAGGTCGTGGGCTACCGGGGCCTCTCCGAGGCGGCCCGCTGGGAGACCTTGCCGAAGCAGGCCGTGACGGTCTCGCTGCGCGACGCGAACTGGCAGACCGTGGAATCGAAGGGCGTCGTCCTCAACGAGTTCGGCTCCGCGGCGGGCGAGTTCGTGGTCCCTGCTGGCCGGATGCTGGGGCGCTGGGCGGTGCAGACGTCCCTCGGCGGCGAAGGGGCGGTGCAGGTGGAGGAGTACAAGCGGC
This sequence comes from Deltaproteobacteria bacterium, assembly GCA_016218885.1. GTDB lineage: Bacteria > Myxococcota > Myxococcia > Myxococcales > UBA5297 > JACRCT01. The sequence continues at coordinate 5,448 of JACRCT010000712.1, forward strand.
CGACCTTCGAGGTCTCTCTGAAGGATGCGGAGACCGCCCTGCGCCTCAACCGCGAGGCGACGTTGTTCGGCGAGGCCCGCTACTACTTCGGCTTGCCGGTGGCCAGCGGCTCGGCTCGCTTCAAGGTGACGCGGACGCCGGTCTACCCCTGGTGGTGGGGCTGGTCGTGGGGCGCGCGCGATGCCCCGGCGCGCAACCAGGTGGTGGCCACCGGCGAGGCCCCCCTGGGCTCCGACGGACGCTTCAAAATCGCCTTTGTCCCCAAGGGCGACGAGCGCGTCGGCGGCGCGGGCAAGGAACTGAGCTACCGCTACGCGGTGAGCGTGGACGTCACCGACGAAGGAGGCGAGACCCGCTCGTCCGAGCGCAGCTTTCGCCTCGGACTGGTCTCGGTCGAAGCAGCGATCATCGCCGAATCCGCCTTCTTCCTCGAAGGCTCGGGTGTCGAGCTGACTGTCGCGCGCACCGATCTCAATGGGGCTCCCCGTGCCGGCAAGGGTAGCTACAAGCTCTACGCCCTCCAGCAGCCAGACCGAACCCGCGTCCCCGCCGACCAGCCCCTTCCCCGCTCCCGCGCTCACGCCCAGGAGGCGCCCGAGCTGCTGACTCCGGGCGACGAGCTCCGTCCGCGACACGACCCCGAGTACGCGCCCGAGGCGCTGATGCACGAGTGGCCCGACGCGGGCCTCGCGATGCAGGGTGAGCTGACGCACGACGCGCTGGGCAAGGCGAAGCTGGCGCTGGGCAAGCTGGCACCCGGGGCCTATCGGCTGCGCTACGAGACGACGGATGACTTCGGAGCCCGCTTCGAGACCTTCAAGGAGATCGTCGTCGCCGGCAAGCGTCAGACTCCGCTCGCGCTGCCGGCCATCCTGCTGGCCGAGGAGAGCTCCGTGCCGGTGGGCGGCAAGGCGCGCCTCTTCGTCCACTCGGGTCTCGACAAGCAGCTCCTGGCGCTCGACATCTATCAGGCGGGCCGGCGCGTCGAGCAGCGCCTGCTGGTCTCCGGGCGCGACGACGACGTGATCGAGCTCCCCATCACCGAGGCCCTGCGCGGGGGCTTCGCGGTGCAGCTCACCGCGGTGCGCGATCACCAGTCCATGGAGCTGAGTCAGACCGTGCTCGTCCCCTGGGACGACAAGGAGCTCAAGGTCGACTTCGCCAGCTTCCGCGATCGCGTCCGCCCCGGTGACCAGGAGACCTGGCGGGTCACCGTGAAGGCCCCCACCGGCCGGCTCGAGGCGGGAACGGCCGAGGTGCTCGCGTACATGTACGATCGCAGCCTCGATCTCTTTGCCCCTCATCAGCCTCCGAACGTCCTCTCTCTCTACCCAACGCGCAACGTCGCCGCCCAGACGAGGACCAGCCTGGGCGCGGCACAGCTGGCCTTCCTCCCGAACAGCACCTGGGCCCCCCTCCCCTCCTTCCCCACCTTCCAGCCGGATCGCCTCAAGTTCTTCGACTCCTACGGGTTGGGCGGCCCTGGCAAGCGCCGCAATGGCCACGGCGGGCGCTCCAAGAGCGCCGACGGTCCGGGGATGCCTCCGCCCGCTCCCCCCTCGGAGGGTCCAGACACCGGCGCAGGCGGAATGTCCGCTCGGGCGATGCGCGCCGAGACCAAGGCAGGCAAGGGCGTCCTGTATGACCTGGCTGACCAGACAGTCCAGGGCGCGCCGGAGGAGCCCAAGGCCAACGCGCCAGCCCCTCCGGCGCCGCCGCGCACCAACTTCTCGGAGACCGCTTTCTGGCGTCCGCTGCTCCTGCTCAACCCGGACGGCTCTGCCTCGATCGAGTTCACGGTCCCCGACTCGGTGACGTCCTGGAAGGTCTGGGTGCATGCCCTGACCCGCGACCTGCGGGGCGGCTCAACAAGCCGCGAGGCGCGCAGCGTCAAGGACCTGATGGTCCGCCCCTACTTGCCCCGCTTCTTGCGCGAGGGCGACGAGGCGTTGGTCAAAGTCGTGGTCAACAACGCCACCGACAAGCCCGCCTCCGGGCAGGTGACGCTGGACCTGATCGATCCCGAGTCCGGCAAGAGCGTTCTCGCCGAGTTCGGCCTGGCCGACGCCAGGCCCCAACCCTTCACTGCCGCCGCCAATGGCGGGACGAACCTCACCTGGACCCTCAAGGCGCCCAAGCGCGTGGGCAGCGTCAACATCAAGGCAGTCGCCTCCTCTGGTGCGGTGAGCGACGGCGAGCTACGCCCTCTGCCCCTGCTTCCCAGCCGCCTGCACCTGGCACAGAGCCGCTTCGTGACCGTCAAGGGCAAGGGCAAGCGCCAGATGACGTTCGCCGACCTGGCGAGCGACGACGACCCCACTCGGGTGAATGAGCAGCTCGTGGTCACGCTCGACGCGCAGCTCTTCTACGGCGTGCTCACGGCGCTGCCGTACCTCATCAACTACCCCTATGAGTGCACCGA
>JACRCT010000713.1 GCA_016218885.1 Deltaproteobacteria bacterium
GCCTCGAGGATCTCGGCGCGAGTGAAGAGGGGGAGCGTCATGCCGTCACCCCCAGCGCTCGCCGCGCCTCTTCACGGTCGTCGAAGGGGCGCTTCTCTGTACCGATGATCTGGTAGTCCTCGTGGCCCTTGCCGGCGAGGAGCAACACGTCGCCAGGCTTCGCCAGCGAGATCGCGAGCTCGATGGCCTTGCGCCGGTCGGGCTCGACCCTGTGTTCCTTGCCGCCAGCACGGGCCAGCCCCGGGAGAATCGCCTCGATGATCGCCTGGGGGTCCTCGGTGCGCGGATTGTCGCTGGTGACGATCGCCAGATCGCTCCCCTTGCCCGCGGCCTCGCCCATCAGCGGCCGCTTGCCCTGATCGCGGTCGCCGCCGCAGCCGAAGACCACGAGCAGCCGGCCCTTGGTCAGCGGACGCAGCGCCGCGAGGGCTCGAGTGAGCGCGTCGTCGGAGTGGGCGTAGTCGACGAAGAGGTGGATCCCACGGCCACTGACGCGCTCCAGGCGCCCGGGAACGTTGGCGAGCGCCTCGATGCCCTTGATCACCGCGCTCAGATCGAAGGCCGCTCCCAGCGCCAGCCCGGAGGCGGTGAGGATGTTCTCCAGGTTATGCGCCCCGACGAGCCGGGTAGTGAACGGCGCCTCGCCACGAGGGGTGACGAGCGTGCCCTGCATCCCCTCGATGCCAACCCGGGGATCGCGCACGTACAGGTCCGCCACCCCGCTCGCCGAGAAGCCCCACGCGGTGCGCCCCTCGCGGCCGAGCTCGTCGAGCAGCTTCTTGCCCCAGGGGTCGTCTCCGTTTACCGTCGCCGGGCCCGCGCACAGCTCGATGAAGAGCCTCCGCTTCGCGGCGAAGTAGCTCTCCATGTCGTGGTGGTAGTCGAGGTGGTCGCGTGTGAGGTTGGTGAAGGCGCAGCTGGTGAACGAGAGCCCGTGCACCCGCTCCTGCGCCAAGGCGTGGGAGCTGACCTCCATCACCACCGCGGTGGTCGAGGCCTCGCGCATGCGGGCGAGCAGCTCCTGCAGCACGGTGCTCTCGGGAGTGGTGTTGGGAGCTGGGATCTCCTGGCCCGCGAAACGGTAGCTCACGGTGCCCACGACCCCGGGCGCCTCGCCCGCCGCCGCGAGGATCGACTCCACGAGGTAGGTGGTGGTCGTCTTGCCGTTGGTGCCCGTGACGCCCAGCAGGGTCATCGCGTTCGCCGGCCGACCGAAGAAGTTGGCGGCCGCGACGGCCATCGCACGGCGGCCGTTCCCGACCTCGAGCAGCTTCGCGGCGAGGCCCTCGACGGGCTTCTCGCAGACCACCGCGCGAGCGCCTTTGGCGACCGCGTCATGCACAAACCGGGCTCCGTCGGACTTCGCGCCGCTCAGGGCGAAGAAGAGGGAGCCCGGGACCACCTGACGCGAGTCGCAGGTCACCCGGGCGATCTCCGGGTCGCCTTGCGGCCCCGAGACCCGCTTCGCCTCCATCCCTGCGATGACCTCCGACAGCTTCATCCGCTCACTCGCTCTCTTCTGCTCCGCCCTGCTGCAACGTCTCTGCCGACCGCCAACCTCCCGATACCGACTCGCCTTCCCTCTGCCTCTGCCCGACAGGTGTGTCCGCTCTGCCGCGCCTTCGTGTTCCCGCTAGAGCTTCGACTCCAATCTCACCGCGACGCGAGTTCCTCGTCGCACGCTCGTCCCTGCAGGAGGCGTCTGGCCAATCGCCTTGCCGCTGCCCAGCAGGCTCGGCTCCAAGTAGGCCGCGGTGAGCGCCTTGACCGCCCCGCGCGCCGTGAGCCCCTGCACGTCCGGGACGACCGCCGCGCCATCCTGCAAGGCCACGGCGCCGTCCTCGAGAAACCCGTCCTCGGCCTCCGAGGCGCTGGCCGGAGGAAGGCTCGGCTGCACGGCTGCAATGGCGAAGGCGCTGGCCAGCTTGCCGTCCACCTGGGGCGCGGCCTCTTTCTCGGCAGGCTTGGCGGCGGCCACCTGCTTGTCGGCCAGCTTGCCCGGCGATGGCGCGACCCCGAGGTGCGCCAGCGCACCCTGGGCGATCTCCTTGAATGCCGGCGCGGCGACCAGGCCTCCGTAGACGTCGCCCTTGGGCTCGTCGATGACCACGAGGATCACCAGCCGCGGCGCGTCGGCGGGGACGATGCCCACGAACGAAGCGGTGCGCTTGTCCACCGAGTAGCCACCGGTGTTGGGGTCGGCCTTCTGCGCCGTCCCGGTCTTCCCCGCGACCTCGTACTCGTCCATCCTCGCGAGTGGCGCGGTGCCTTCCTTGTCCACCACCAGCCGCATCATCTTCACGACCTCGCGCGCGGTTGCGGTGGAGAGCACCTGGCGAAGCTTCTCGGGCCCGCGCTGCTCCAGGACCGCGCCGTCCGGGTCCGCCACGCGGGAGACCAGATAGGGCCGCATCAGCTGGCCGCCGTTGGCCACGGCGGCGAAGGCGGCGGCGATCTGCAGCGCGGAGGCGGAGACGCCCTGTCCGAACGACTGGGTGGCGAGGGCGATCTGCGCGCGCGGGAAGGGAAGCGAGCCCTTGGCCTCGCCGCTCAGGCCGGTCCCTGGCCGCTCCCCGAAGCCGAAGGCGCGCTGGTAGGCCTGCAGGCGCTCGCGGCCAAGCTTGTCGGCGATCTTGGCGGCCCCGATGTTGGAGCTGACCTGGATGATCCTGCCGACGTCGAGGTCCTTGTAGCCGCCGTGATCGTGGATGGCGTGCTTGCCGATGGCGAACCGCCCGTTCTCGCAGAAGAAGGTCGAGGAGGGGCGCACCACCTTCTCCTCCAGGGCGGCGGCGACGGTGAAGACCTTGAAGGTGGAGCCGGGCTCGAACTGGTCAGCCACCGCATGATTGCGCAGCGCCGCGCGCGGCGACTGGGACGGGTCGTTGGGGTTGAAGGTCGGCGCGTTGGCAAGAGCGAGAACCTCGCCCGTCGCGGGGTCGAGCACGACCGCCATTCCCGAGGACGCGTCGGCCTTGGCGACGGCGGCGGCCAGCGACTTCTCGGTCAGGTACTGGATCGCCTTGTCGATCGTGAGGGTGATCGAGGCGCCCTCCAGCGACTCGGTGGCGATGGCGCCGTCGACGATGGCCGAGCGACCGCGAGCATCGCGCAGGCCAGTGATCGACTGAGGCTTGCCCCTGAGCACTCTGTCGAGGGCCAGCTCGAGACCCTCGATGCCCTCGCCATCGATGCTGGCGAAGCCGAGCAGGTGGGCGGCCAGCTCGCGCTGGGGGAAGAAGCGCCGCGGCTCCTTGACGAAGCCCAGGCCCGACAAGCCCAGCCCCTTGACCGCGGCAACCTCCTGCGCGCTGGCCTGGCGCTTGACCCAGGCGAAGTGCTTGGACGCGTTGAACGAGGCCTCGAGCTTGCGCGGGTCGGCGCCCACCGCCTTGCCCAGGTCGCGGGCGGCCTTCTTGAGATCAGCCAGCTCGCCCGGGTCCACGAAGATGCTGTCGACCTCGACGCTGGCCGCCAACGCCACCCCGTTGCGGTCGTAGACGGACCCGCGGCGCCCCGGCAGCTTGAGCTGGCGCAGCTGCTGGTCCCTGGCCAGCGCGGAGAGCTTGGCGTTCTCGAAGACCTGCAGACGCACCGCCCGGTACAGCACCGCGCCGAACAACGGCACGAAGCACAGGGCAAGGAGCGTCACCCGCACCTTCACCCCCCGGACCACTCTCGGGTCCACGGTGGCGGCGGTGTTGGAGGTCCGCGTCATCTTCCTGCTTCGCCTTCTCTCTTTGGTTCCTGCTACGACCGCGTATCGCTACAGCCTTGTTGCTCCGCCCGGAGGCGAGTGCCCATGACCTCTCGCTTTCACTTTTCAGGGATTGCCAGGCGGCTGGGCGCGCGCGACGGAGGCGACCGCCTTGTTGCCGACCGTGCGCGTAGCGACAGGTCCCCGCGACAGGGCGGCTCCCGGCTTGAAGACGACGACCTGGCCTGGCGTCGGAGGCAAGAGACCCAGCCGCGCCCGGGCGATGGACTCGAGCCTGGGGGCCGAGCGCAGCGTGGCCCGCTCCATCTTCAGGTGCTCGTTCTCACGCAGCAGCTCGTTGTAGCGCCTCTGCACCTGGTCGAGCTCGTAGCCGGCGCGCACCACCGAGACGTGGCTCGAGACGTGGAAGACCCCCACCCCGGCGAAGAGCGCGGCCAGCAGCGCACCGGCGAAGACGATGCGGCCCTGCCCGGCGGACATGGCCCTGCGGATCAGGGAGGTGCGCTTCAGTTCGGTCATCGCACCCTCTGGACTGCCCGCAGGCGCGCGCTGCGCGCCCGGGGGTTGTGGCCGACCTCGTCCTCAGACGCGATCACGGCCTTGCGGGTCAGCGGCTCGAAGTTCCCACCGGCGCCACAGACGCAGGTCGGCAGCTTCGGGGGGCAAGTGCAACGGCCCTCCAGTGCCCGAAAGGCCTGCTTCACCTTCCGGTCCTCGAGGGAATGGAAGCTGATGATCGCCGCCCGACCACCGAGATTGAGGATCGCCGGCAGCTCCGCCAGGAACTGGTCGAGCTCCTCGAGCTCGCGGTTGACGGCGATGCGCAGCGCCTGGAACGTCCGGGTCGCGGGGTGGATGTGCTTCGGCCACGCCTTGCGA
>JACRCT010000707.1 GCA_016218885.1 Deltaproteobacteria bacterium
CTTGGCCTTCATGATGACGTCCATCAGGGTGGTGAAGTTGTCGCGCAGCTTGTCGGGGGCGAAGCTCGCCTTGCCCAGGCGGGCGTGGACGATGCCGGCCTTCTCGACGCGGAACTCGACCTTGCCGCCCTTGAGCTCGCGGACGGCCTTGGCGACGTCCATCGTCACGGTGCCGAGCTTGGGGTTGGGCATCAGGCCACGGGGGCCCAGGACCTTACCGAGGCGGCCGACGACGCCCATCATGTCCGGAGTGGCGACCGTGGCGTCGAAGTCGAGGAACCCGCCGCTGATCTTCTCTCCCAGGTCTTCCGCGCCCACCACGTCGGCGCCAGCGTCCTGCGCCTCGCGGGCCTTCTCGCCCTTGGCGAAGACTGCCACGCGCATGCTCTTGCCGGTGCCGTGAGGCAGCACGACGGCTCCACGGACCATCTGGTCGGCGTGCTTCGGGTCGACCCCCAGGTTGATCGCCACCTCGACAGTTTCATCGAAGGTCTTGCGGTCGGTCTTGGCCTTGCCCTTCTTGGCCGCCGCCGTCTTGATCTCGAGCCGCTTGTCGAAGCTCTGCTTGAGGAGTTGGAACGCCTGGTCCACCGGGTACTTCTTGGTGCGGTCGATCAGCTCAGCCGCCGCCTTGTATGCCTTGCCTGCCATGGGGTGCACTCCTTGGGGTGGTCCGGTCGAGCCGCTTGAAGCGGCTCTCCCACCGAACATTCACTGATGACGAAGACTATGGACTAGCCCACGACCTCGATGCCCATCGACCGTGCCGTGCCCTCGACGGTGCGCACAGCCGCCTCGAGAGTGGCCGCGGTCATGTCAGTCATCTTGAGCTTGGCGATGTCCTCGACCTGCTTGCGAGTGACCTTGCCAACCTTCTCCTTGCCTGGCCTGTGGGCGCCCGAGCCCTTCTTCTTCTCAGTGTGCAGGCCGGCGGCCTTCTTGAGCAGGACCGCGGCGGGCGGCGTGCGCAGGGTGAAGCTGAAGGACCGGTCGGAGTAGACGGTGATGATGACCGGAATGATAAGCGCGTCCTTGGCCTGGGCCTGGGTCGCGGCGTTGAACTGCTTGCAGAAATCCATGATGTTCACGCCGTGCTGGCCGAGGGCCGGGCCCACGGGGGGCGCGGGGTTGGCCTTGCCGGCGGAGATCTGCAGCTTGACCTGTCCAGTGACCTTCTTCGCCATCGTGTCGTTCCGCCTTCTGTGGTGCGAGCGGGCGGACGGGCCGCCCTCCCACGCAAACAGGCTTCAGGCCACCGCCCCCAACCTTAAGGGGAACGCCTGCCGCCTTCGTTGAGATGCCTAGGTCTTCTCCACCTGCATGAAGTCGAGCTCGACCGGAGTGGCCCGGCCGAAGATGGAGACGAGCACCTTCACCCGGCCCTTGGCCGCGTCGACGTCTTCGACCGTGCCGTTGAAGTTGGAGAAGGGGCCGTCGATCACCCGGACGCTGTCGCCGTTCTCGAATTGCACCTTGGGCTTGGGCTTGTTGACGCCCTCGCTGATCTGCAGGGTGAGACGGCGCACCTCGTCCTCGCGGATCGAGGGGATCTTCTCCGGCTCCATGGTCTGGGTTCCGCCGACGAAGCCGGTGATCTTCGGGGTGGACTTGACCAGGTGCCAGCTGCGGTCGTCCATCGCCATCTGCACGATGATGTAGCCAGGGAAGAACTTGCGCTTGGTGGTGCGCTTCTCCCCCTTGACCATCTCCACCACCTGCTCGGTGGGGATGAGGATCTCGCCAAACCAGTCGGCCATGCTCTCGAGGCGGATGCGCTCCTCGAGAGACTTCTTGGCCTTGTTCTCGAAGCCCGAGTAGGTGTGGACGACGTACCACCGCATCTCGCGCTTGCCTGCCTCGGGCTTGTTTTCGGACTCAGCCATCGGAGAAGGTTCCCCTCACATGAGGTACGGGCGACCTGCCTTGCGTCGCTCTAGGGTGGACGCAGCCTTAGGCGCCAGTGGCCCAGCGCAGTGCAGCCGGGACCCAGGTCGTCATCACCTTGGAAGCGACGATGTCGAAGAAGGCCAGGATGAGCGAGGAGACCAGGCTGGCGATGATCACCGCGATGGTCGACACCCTCGTCTCGGCGAGCGAAGGCCAAGTCACCCGCTTGAGCTCGGCGGCGATCTCCAGGCCGCCTTCTCGGGTACGGGCGTTCATGTAGAGGTAGATGGCCACGCCCACGGCGATCGCGAAGCCGATGACGCCCGTCAGCGTCAAATCATCGATTCCGAAGAGGGCGGGGTCGTTCCACTTGAGCGCCGCGAAGAGGGCCTTGGCCACCCGGTCGATGAACATCCCGCCCGCGATCGCCAGAGCGAACAGCGCGATGCCCACCATCCGCTTGGGCTCCATCTTCGACCCGATGCTGGGAGCCTGCTCCATGCTCGTCACGTCCCTTCACGCGAGCGCCCTACACCGAGCGCGCCTGTCTAGTCGAAGAGAGATCCCTCTTCTCTTCATTTTTCATAAACGCCGCAAGGCCTCGATCACCTTCCGAGGGCCTCTTCGCGAGACCTCCGAGGAGGCGAACCGAGGCTTTCCAGCCCTGCAAGCAGGCCAGGAGGGATTCGAACCCCCAACCCGCGGTTTTGGAGACCGCCGCTCTACCAGTTCGAGCTACTGGCCTATTCCCGCGCGCCCGCGAGCGCGCACTGGCATTCACGTCCCACCGGCCGCCCGGCGAGCGCATCGGGCCTACTTGGTTTCCTTGTGCTCGGTGTGCTTGCGGCACCGCTTGCAGTACTTCGAGAGCACAAGCTTGTCCGGCATCGTGCGCTTGTTCTTCGTCGTGGAGTAGTTGCGCTCCTTGCACACGGTGCACTCGAGCGCAATGATGCTGCGATTCATGGCCTTGCCCTTCTTCGTTCCGCCCTACTGAGGCGGGTGAGCCCTCGACCAGGATTGAACTGGTGACCTCGTCCTTACCAAGGACGCGCTCTACCGACTGAGCTACAAGGGCCTGCTCGAACCTCATCAGCGACAGCTCACTTCGACACCTTCAACATTTCGCAGCGGGGCTTCCAGAGCGGGAAACGGGATTCGAACCCGCGACATTCAGCTTGGAAGGCTGACGCTCTACCATCTGAGCTATTCCCGCAAGCTCTTCCTCCAATGAACTCCGGTTGGACGGGGAAGGATTCGAACCTTCGTAGGCATGAGCCGGCAGATTTACAGTCTGCTCCCTTTGGCCGCTCGGGAACCCGTCCGCTCGTCAAGACACTTAAGACCCGTTGCCAACTGTCCCGCCGCTTCGCCGACTAGCCGGCGGCGGGAATCGAACCCGCGACCCTCTGCTTACAAGGCAGGCGCTCTACCAGCTGAGCTACGCCGACGCTCGTTTCTCCTCCTCGCTCAGCCGGCATCTCTTAAACCGGCTGCCTCGAAAAGAGCGCGTGTTCTACTTGCCAAGGCCCCGACGTGTCAAGCGGCAATTTCGCATGTTCCCGCGGGTGTCCGATCGCTCGTGCGATTTCCGCTGGGACGCTCGACGCACCACCTGCGGAGGGAGCTGCTGCCTCAGCGCTGCCGGCGCTGGCGTGCGGCCTCGTAGAGCAGCAGCGCCCCCGCCACCGAGGCATTGAGGCTGCCCAGGGGCCCGGCCATGGGGATGCGCACCCGGAAGTCGGCCTTCTCCAATACCCCGTGGCGAATCCCCTGCCCCTCGCTCCCCACCACCAGCGCCGTGGGGCCCTTGAGGTCGGTCTGCTCGGGAGCGCGATCTCCGGAGAGGTCGGCGGCGACGACCCAGAGCCCCACGTCCTTGAGCTCAAGCAGCGCACGAGAAAGGTTGGTCACTCGGGCGATGGGCAAGTGGGCAATCGCGCCGGCGGAAGCCTTGACCACCACCGGGGTGACGCCCACGGCGCGGTCCTTGGCGATGACCACTCCGTGCGCTCCGAGCGCGAAGGCAGAGCGCACCAGCGCGCCGAAGTTGTGAGGGTCCTCGATGCCGTCCAGGACCAGGACGAGCCCAGCCTGCTCGGGTGCCGTGGCGCGCGCCACCACGTCCGGCAGGTCCACGTAGGAGAACTCGGCCACCTTGAGGGCGACGCCCTGATGCACCCCGCCCTCGGCGAGACGGGCGATCTGGTCCTTGGGCACGAACTCGAGCCGCACGCCCAGCTTCTTGGCGAGCTCGACGACCTGCGTCAGGGGCCCCTTGATGGGCCCCTGGGCGACGAGCACGCGCTCGACCTGCCCCGGCGTCGCCTGCAGGGTCTCGAGCGCAGGGTGGATCCCATAGAGGTAGCGCGCCATGACCTACTGCACCGTCACGGGGATGCTCACCTTGCGCTGGTGCCGCTCGCAGATCTCCTTGCTGCACATGAAGAAGGTGAGATCCGCCTCGACCGTGCCCTCGCCCTTCTCCCCCGCGGTGAAGGGGATGGCTGCCGAGGCGCCGCCGTCCTTGTAGACGGCATCGGGCTTGGCGAGCTTGTCCTTCTCGAGCTTGACGTTCTTTCCGGTGACCGTGGCCTTGAAGGGCGCCTCATTGGAGATGTGGCCCTCGGGCTTGACCTTGATCTGCACCTCGGCCTTGCCCTTCTCCCCCGCCTTGACGGGAACGGACTTGGTCTCGACCGTGAAGAGGTTGTCGGTCTTGCCAGCCTGGGCGCAGGCCGCGGCGAGGAGGATGCCGGCCGCGGTCAACGAAGAGAGCACGCGCTTCATGCCTGTGGACCTCCACTTGAGAGAAGCGGGCGACCCTAACGAACCGCCCGGAGATGGGTCAAGCCTGCTCGTGGGACGCAGCCATTCCCTTCTTCTTCTTCGGCCGCGCGCGCGCAAGCGCCGCCGCCCGCTCCACAATCACCCGGGCAACGTCCACGCCGGTCGCATGCTCGATCTCCTGGATGCCAGGCGAGCTGATGACCTCGAAGACCTTGGGGCCGCCCACGCCGTCGAGCATGTCCACGGCGGCGACCTCCAGCCCCACCAGCTGCGCCGTGCGCTCGGCGAGCCTGGCCAGCTCCGGGCGCAGCCTGGCGCCTTCGAAGCGCGCTCCGGCCCCGAGCGTGCGCGCCAGCCGGCCCACCCGGGCCCGACGGCGCACCGCCGCCACCACCCGCCCTCCCACGACCAGCGCCCGCAGATCGCGACCCTTCACGTCGCGCACGTACTCCTGGACCATCACGTCGTGCCCCAACGCCAGCAGGGCCTCCAACGCGGCCTCCATGGACTGGGGGGTCTCGCAGACCATCACCCCGGTCCGCTCCGCGCCGTGCAGCAGCTTGATGAGGACCGGGCAGCCGCCCACCATGCTCACCATCTCGGTGATCTCGCGGGCGTCGTTGGCCAGGACCGTCGCCGGCACCGGCACCCCCTGGGCCGACAGGTGCTCCAGGCAGCTCAGCTTGGCGCGGCTGCGGGAGATGGCCTCGGAGGAGTTGAGCAGAGGCACCCCGAGGCGCGCGAGCTGGTCGAGCACCGCCAGGCCGTAGGTCTGTACCGACTGGCCTATCCGCGGGATGCAGGCGTCGGTGCGGGGCATCGGCTTGCGGCGGTACAGCAGGGTGGACTGGCCCCCCGCCACATAGACCTCGCAGCGCAGGGGGTCGATCACCCGGGCGCGATGGCCAGCGATGCGCGCCGCATCGACGAGTCGGCGCGTGGTGTACAGCGCGCTCGAGCGCGAGAGGACGGTGAGGTGCATGCGAAGCCGACGCGAGTCTAGCGTCCGCCCCCGGCGGGCGGAAGCACCGGCTGGGCCGCAGACCGGTCCTCACCGAGGACCCGGCACTGTGCTGCCAAGGCAGGGCGCGCCCGCCACACGTAGCCGTCCTCGAGGATTGCCTTGGCGTAGAAGGCGTCTCCCCGGGCGTAGGAGAGCGCCTTCCCGAGCTCGTCCAGCGCCTCCTCGTGCCTTCCGAGCAGGGAGTGGGCGTGGGCGAGCCCAAAGAAGAGGAAGGGGTGATTCCCGTGGCTGCGCAGAGCCTGCCTCAGTGAGAGCGCCGCCATCGCGACCGAGAGCTCGAGGTTCACGTCGTTGGTGAGCCAGGCAAGCTTGATGTGCGCCACCAGGTACATCGTCCCGAGGCTCGGCTCTCGCAGCCCCTGCGCGTGCGCGAGCGCGGCGAGCGCTGCCTTGTGGGCCGCCACTGCGTCGTGGACCAAGGCCGCCCTCTCGGCCCGGGCCAGCTCGATCGTCGCCAGCAGACGCCCCGACGTCTCCTCCTCGAGCCTCTCGGCGATGGCCTCGGCCCCGTCCAGATCGCCCTCGAAGATGCGCCGGATGGCGAAGTGCACGAGCAGCCAGGCAACGTTCGGGTCTCGCGCATCGCACCTCGGAACCGCGCCGGACCTGAGGGCATCACGCTCGGCCTTGTAAGCGAAGGGCTCGGGAAGCTCCCAGGGGCTCTCCAGGTAGAAGCGGGGGGCCAGGTCGGGAGCTGCCGCCGGGGCCTGGCCGCTGGGGGCCAGCGCTGCGGGGTGCTGCGGCAGCGATGGCAGGAGCTCCTCCCACACCGCCCGGTAGTCGAAGCGGCGCAGCAGCTCGAGCGAGGGGCCGGCAGCCCGGCGGCGGAGGACCCGCAGCCGGTGCCAGACGAACATCGCCACCAGGTAGCAGGCGGCCAGCAATGCCGCGGTCTCGGCCCGCATGGCGCGGAGTATAGCCGCTCAGGAGCGACCCACCGATGCGACCCGGCCCCTCCGGTGACAAGCCCGGGCCCGACCACGCCCCTCCCGCAGAGGTCATGCTGCTCACACACTCCTTCCAGAGCGAGTTCGGCCGGGTGTGCGGCGAGGAGAGCGCGGTCACGGCCAAGTCCCTCCGGCAAGATGCCCAGGTGGAGATCGACCTGCTGCGCATCCGTCCGGAATAGCCCGTCACGCCCCCCTTGGCGGCCAGCCAGAGTTCTATACGTATAGAACTCCTCGGCCCCAAGTAGCCGTGATCATTGGCGCTGCCTCACCGTACGCCTGCGTGCAGACCACGCCATCAGCCTGTTCGATCCAATACAAGCGACCGCCCGGAAGGAGCGTCCCTGGTTCCGTCGGTGCCGAGGTCCGTCTCCTGGAGCTACGGGCAGTGAAGCGGCACTTGCGCGCCCATCGAGGCCTGCGAGCCCCTGAGGAGACGTCCAAAGTTCGAGTGTCGGATCGCGCTCGTGCGAAACCAAGCGGGGACGCTGGCGACGGCGCGACCAACGCTGAGCCAGCGCGGCGACGTGACGCTCTGCCCTGCTTGCGGGGCGGCAGCGCAGGAGCAGGACATCGCCCGATGCGGTTGCTGCCCCTGGCGCGGCGCAGCTTTCGGACACCCTTCGGAGCCTGCCCGCGAAGCCAAGGGCGCGTAGGTGCCTCGACTCTCGAACGAGAACATCGACGCGGCGCGAAGCCAGATGGCCGAGGGCCTGGCGCGGGCGATCCTGCCGCCCTCGGTCCGGGTCTGGAGCGCCGGGTCGCGCCGGGTGCCGCGGTCCACCCCTTTGGCCGTCCAGGTGATGCGCGAGCTGGACATCGACATCTCCCTCCAGCGGCAGAAGGGGCTCGCCGACGTGCCGGTGGGCGACGTGGACGACCGCTGGTGCGCGCGGAGCTTCGCTCGAGAGCGCGAGCGCCAGGGGCGAGTGCCTTCTGCTCGCGGCGCTGCGCTCGGCGCGGGTCTCGCGAGCGCGAGATCGACCTCGGCGCAAGGTGGGAGCGCCTGCGGGTGGTCGTGGTGGGCCGTGGTGGGAGGTCCGTCGGTCCAGCCGTTGGCCGAGCGCGACGTGGCCAGGAGAGGTGGGCGCCGCGCCCAGCTCAATGCCGTCGAAGCGCGGTGCGGTAGGCCTTCACCGCAACGAGTTGGTTTGGCACTTCAATGAACTGGGCCAGCAGGCCGAGATCGAGCGTCGGGAGGAATCGACTTCGCTTGCAGGGGCTGTAGCCGCCTCGCTGCTGGCGGCGGTAGACGGTGAGGGCGTCGTCCTTCCAGACCCAGACTTCGGGCACCGCGAGGCGATCCCAGATCGCGAGCTTCGAGATCCCGCCCGAGGTCCAGTGGACTTCGATGGCGATATCCGGCCGCTTGGCCGGCGTTCGATGGCCGACGAGGTAGCACTCGTCCGGCTCGGCGGCGGCCTGCCGGCGACGGTCCTTGATGGTCCAGGAGCCCACGCCGTCGAGCTCGACGTCCATC
>JACRCT010000708.1 GCA_016218885.1 Deltaproteobacteria bacterium
CGGGCGAGGTCGCGGATCTGCGCCTTGGTGTGGCCCACTCCCACGCACAGGCGCAGCTGCGCCCGGCCCCGGGGAACGACGGGGAACATGGCCACCGAGACGAAGAAGCCCGCCTCGAGCAGCTCGGCCCCCACGCGAATCGCCTCGTCTTCGCTGCCGATCATCACCATGCGAATGGGGCTGAATGGCAGCCCCGTCTGCAGAAGCTCCTCGTCCAGCAAGGCCACGTTGTCCCGCAACCTCTTCTGCAGGCCCGCGACCGTCCCGTCCTCATGCAGCGCGAGCGCCGCCAGTGCGGCCCCTTGTACCGAGAAGTCGAGCGGCGCGGAGAAGGCATACGTCTGGCCGAAGGAGCGCACCAGCCGCTCGCGTTGGCTGTCCGGGACCAGCACGCCGCCGCCATTGCAGCCAAAGCCCTTGGCCAGCGAGAAGGTGAGGATGGCGTTGTCGGGCAGCACCCCGCCGGTGCGGCTGAGCACGTAACCCTCGCCCCGGGCCCCGAAGATGGACGTCCCGTGGGCATCGTCGAGGTAGAGGCCGAAGCCCAGTCTGCGTGACATCTCGACCACTTCGTCCAGCGGACACACTCCGCCCATCGAGTAGACCGAGTCGGCGACGTACACCGCGGCCTCTCCGCATCTCCGCGCCGCTCGCGCCTCTCGCTCGAGCCCGGCGAGGTCGTTGTGGCACAGGGTCGTGACCCGGGCCTCCACCGCCAGGATGGGCTTGAGGTACTGCATCGAGGCATGGGCGAAGCGATCGAAGATGAGCCGCACGCGGCGCCGCGGCCCGGGCAGCAGCACCCCGCTCGCCACCAGCGGCAGGGTGGACATGTGCGCGCTGGTCACCGAGGGGAAGGTGATGGCACGGCCGCCGCCCATCCACCGCGAGAGGCGCTCCTCGAGCTCGCGATTGGGGTCGATGGAGAAGCGCGAGCGCGCGCAGCAGAAGTGCACGCCCCAGCCGTCGAGCACGTCCTTGGCGGCGGCGATGACCTCCTGGCGCGTATCGAGGCCCAGGTAGGAGCAGTTGATGAACTCCACCACCTCGCGGCCGTCGGGCAGCACCACCCGCTTGCCCCGGCGGCGCCGGATGCTGAGGTGCATCAGCTGGTGGCCCACTGCGCGGGCGATATGAGCCTTGGCCTGCTCCACCACGAAGGCGGTGTTGCGGCCTGCCGCGCTCTTGCTCGTCCCTGTGCCCATCGGTCCGCGATCCCCGGCCCTTCAGAGTGTCCGGGACGATACACCGATAGCGTCACCGGTCGCGAGCACGGGGAAGGCAGCCGGAGCGCGCCGCCAGAAGACGGCGCGCCACCGATGGTCGCTCCCTACCAGTTCACCTTGGGGAATGGCCTGCCGGGGCGGGCCACGAAGTAGCCCTGGATGAGGTCGCAGCCCAGCTCGGTCACCACGTCGCGCTCCTCGGCGCGCTCGATGCCCTCGGCGACGACCTGGGCCCCGACCTCCTTGCACAGCGCGGCCATCGACCGGACGATGCGCTGGCGCATGGGGTCCTTGTCCACGTCGCGCGTGAGCGACATGTCGAGCTTGACGAACTCGGGCTCGAGGTCGGCGAAGCTGGTGAGGCCCGCGTACCCCGCTCCCAGGTCATCCACGGCGATGCGATAGCCCAGCTTGCGCAGCCGGGCGAGGCGCTCAGGGAGCTTATGGAGGTCGCGCAGGGTCGCCCGCTCGGTGATCTCCAGGACGGTGGTGCTGGCGACCAGACCCAGCGGGGCGCCAGCCTCGAACAGCTGCTCGTCGAGCAGGTCCTCGGGGTGCAGGTTGACGAAGAGGGCAGCGCCATCGGGGGTGGCCGCCGCAGGGGCGCGCTCGCGCACCACCCGGCCCAGGTCCGCGGTGCGCCCCAGCTTCTCCGCGGCGCTGAGCATCGCGCCCGGGTGCGGCAATCCGGGCTCCTCGAGCCGCATCAGCGCTTCATAGCCGAAGACCGATCCGTCACAGGACCGGACGATGGGCTGGTAGGCGATCCACAGCCCCTTCAGCGCCCGCTCGAAGCTCTCCAACAATCCGGGCGGCTCGCGCCCCACCAGCGCGGCGGCCTGGCGCTTGAGGATGGACAGCTTGTGCGCCACCACTGCGCGGGCCACTGCCGTGAGCATCTCCTCGGGGTTGAGCGGCTTGGTGAGATAGCGAAACGCCCCTTGGTTGATGGCCTTCATGACCGTCTCTATCGACGGCAGATCAGTCATGAGAATGACCGGGACGTGCAGGTCCAGCTCGCGAACCAGCTTGATGACCTGCAGCCCGTCGAGGCGCGGCATCGCCAGATCCACCATGATGACGTCGGTCCCCCCGCCGCTGAGGGCCTTGAGACCCGCCAGCGCGTCGGTGGCGATGATGACGTCGTAGCCGCGCGCCGCCAACAATCGCTGGACGAGGGTGCCGACGGCCTCCTCGTCGTCGATCACCAGGACGCGGGCCGGCAGAGGGGGCGCGGAACCGGAGCTGTGGCTGGGGCTCGGAGAAGAACTCATCAAGTGCTTCTTCGGCACGGTCTCAGCTCTTCATAAACCGTTGCGATCTCTTGCGTTCTCGCCGACCGAGCGGCTCAGGCCGAAGGCCGCGCCTTCGCGCGGTTACGACCGAGCACGGCTGGGCTGGGAGTCGTCGACGAGCTGAGAACGACCGACTTGAGCGCGACGTCGAGGAAGGTCGTAGGCTTGCGTGTCAGGA
>JACRCT010000720.1 GCA_016218885.1 Deltaproteobacteria bacterium
GACGAGAGCCCCCTCCGCTAGACGTGCACGTTGACCCCACCGTTCCGCCCAGTGCGAGGAAGTTGGCTCCGCCTACTACGGTGGCTTCGCCAGCCACGCCCATCTCGGAGAACGGATCGTGCCGCACAGCCCGAAGGTGCGACGCCAGTGTCGGACCGTCCGTGCGTGCTGCGAGCAGCTCGATCTGCCTCTTGCCCCGACCGTGGCGCATTCCCTGGCAGAGAGCCCGGCTCATCCGCGACCCGATGAACAGGACTAGACTCCACTCGCCCTGTTCGAGAAGCGAGCACTTTCGAGGTCCCGCATGACGATGGCAGTCTGCCTCCGCTGCGGAGGCGAGAAGGTCGGTGCGTTCACTCCCTGCGCAAAGTGTGGGTTCACGCCGAACACCCCTGGCGAGCACCGTTTGGCCCCTGCAGGGGCCAGAGACCCGAGGCGTGTGCGCACGCGACTTCAAGCACCCCTCGAACCGCCCTCTCCGCTGGCCGCGTGACGCCCCCGCCGCCTCCTCGGCACACGCCGCCACCCTGCCAACCATTCCTGGAGCAGCTCGGGGTTCTTCTCAAGCTCGGCCCCCGAGGCGGTTCACGTCGCCGCGCTCAATTATCGAAGTGGAAGACGATGCGCACGTTATCCGGCGCGCCGAGCGCGGCCATCGTGGGGATAACCGTGGACAGGAAGTAGTCGCAGGCCTCGGCGTACGAGGTGAGCTTTGGGTAGTGCACCCGATCCGAGTCGGGCCTGACGAAGCACTGGGATTGGGCGAGCGTCTCCGCGCAGAAGCGCTCACGGGCCTCGTCGAAGGTGCACATGTCGCTGCTCACGAAGTGGCGTGTCCAGTCGAAGTCGAGCAACTCACGCAGCGAGAACCAGCCGTGGCTGTGGGCGTCGTCTGCCCACTCCGCAGCGCGCTTCGTGCCCTCCGGACTGACGTCGGGAGGCAAGCCGCGCGGCGTGCGGATAGGCTGCAGCTCGTCGTAGTTGCGAACGCCGGCGAGCACCGCGAACGTCGAGTACCTGCGCTCGTTGTAGGCGTCGATTTCCTGGTCGGGGTCGTCCGACAACCGGGTCGCGTAGACCCACCGGCCACCCTCGCGCCGCTCGAGCCAGGAGTGGATGTCGCAGCCCATGTCCCCTATCGTACCCTCGTGAATGCTCCAGAGGCGGTTTCATCGTTCATCGACGCGCTGGTGCGCTGGCGCTGGCTGCGACCGAGCGCCGCCCCGGACCTCGGGTTCATCGAAGAGCGCCTCGCGTGCCACGCAGCGGCCCTCGCCTCGTATCGGCCGATCGCGGTGCTTCCGGTGCGAATCGTCTCGAGTTGGCGCGAGGCGCAGGCCGCAGCGTGGGCGGTCGCCGAAGCCGGCCACTGGCTAGCCGCCTACAAGAGCGCCGCGCGGGCGACCGATGTGCCACACACCGATCCGCGTGCGAGCGTGGTCGGCGACTCAGGGCACGCGGTGGACGCGGTGGTGCGCGGCGCGGCGATGGTCGGCGCCCGGAGCCGTTGGCCGGTCGACTCGCGGCCGACGTGGGCGGCCGCGAAGTGCGCCGCAGAGTGGGCGGCGTGGACGGCTCGGCTGCACGCGCGGATGCTGGCCGCCGAATCCTCGCGGCCCGACCCCTGGGTGTCGCTGCTCGACCTCTACGAGCGGGGCTCGTGGCCCATCGGGCCCGACCGCAATGCGTATGTCGTCTTCCATCTCCGAGACGGCCCACCCCCGGACTGCCTGGGACGTTGACTCGACCGCAAGGATCTGGAGACGGCCAAGAAGGAGCTGAGCGCCCTCGTCAAGGAGCAGCCCGATTCCCTGCTGGCCTCGGCAAAGCGCGACAACCTGCCGCGCTGAGCGCATGCCGTCCTGTCCAGGGAGCGCAAGAGACCGCGCTCGCGCGCCGCCGCGGGACCCGGATGGTTCGCATCCGGGGCCGCGGCGGCTATCCGGCCCTGCGATCCGTCTAGGGAACGGTCGTGGGCACCTCGTAGAAGCGCAGCTGCGCGAGGCGGAGCCCGGCGTTCTGGTAGTTCCAGAAGTAGTCCTGCAGGCGGCTGTCGAAGAGCGGCACGCGGTCGACGTCGCCATCGGCATCGATGTCGGCGTAGACGAAGAGAAGCTCCCGCGAGACGTTGGTGAAGCTCGACTTGCCGGTGTTTCGCACCAGGACCGCGGAGAAGAGGCTGCAGTAGAGCTCGCCGGTCGCCGCGTCGGTGGCGCAGGTGGTGGTGGTCGAGCTTCCGCCCGGCTTGCCGAGCGCGCGCGCCCACACGGAGTAGGTCGTCGTCCCGTCGTTGTCGGGGTCGGGGCTCGGAAGCTGGAACGCCGCCGGTCCGTCGGTGCCGTTGCAGTCGACCACGGAGAAGTCACCCTCGGAGAGCATGATCTTCGTCGTGCCGCTCAGGGGCACGAAGATGACGTGGCCACTGCCGCAGCTCTCCTGGCTCTTGGGGTTCTCCATTCCAATGATGTTCAGGTTGAAATGCGCGCCGTTGGGCATCCCAGAGCTCGCCGCGGCTTGGCTCTCGCCCAACGCCTCTTCGGATCCTGCCGGCCCGCAGCCCGTGATGACGACGACCAGCGCTGCAAGGAACGACTTCATCACGGCTGCCATCTGCGTCTTCATTTGCACGCCTCCAGGTGTGTGAACGGCGAGTGGAGAGGTTGCAAGCGCGAGACCGCGGCACGCGCATACCCGCTCCCTCGGAGAACGAGTGCGAGCGGGCCCGAGTGTTGAGGACGAAGGGCTACAGCACGCAGGATCGCGGCTACACCGGGGCCCGTCGCCGGCAAATGCAGCTGCGTGTCCTCACAGGAGCGCTTTCTCCGGTCGCGAAATCCCCAGATGTTCAGGACGCTCGTCACGGCGCCGATGGGGCTCTCGCCCGGGAGCCCGCTCGGCGCTCCAGGGCCGGAGACCCAGCGCTGGGCGCGAGTCGTGGGTGAGGCCGGTCACGACCCGAGATTCCGGAAGTCCGCCTTGTGACCCACCCTGGGCTCGCGCCGCTGGCCCTGCGCCGGCGCCTGGGCGCAAGGTTCAGGGGCATGAACGACACGCCCCTCATCGAAGACATCCGCTTTCTGGGCCGGGTTCTTGGCGACGTCATCCGCGAGCAGGAGGGCGAAGCGGCGTTCGGGCTGGTCGAGAACGTGCGCCGCCTGTCGGTGGCCTACCGCCGGCGGGGCGACGCGCGGGCGGGCAGGGCTCTCGACCGGCTCCTGAGTGGCCTGACTCGCGACCAGGCGATCTCGGTCATCCGCGCCTTCACCTATTTCTCGCACCTGGCCAACCTCGCCGAGGACTGCCACCAGCTGCGAAGGCTGCGCCAGAGCGAGAGCCGCGGGGCCGCGCCCGAAGGCGGCCTGGAGCGGATGCTCGCTCGCCTCTCGCGGCGGGGCCTCGACGCGCGGGCGGTGACGGCGCTGCTCGAGCACTCGCAGATCTCTCCGGTGCTCACCGCGCACCCGTCCGAGGTGCAGCGCAAGAGCGTGCTCGACGCCGAGCGGGAGATCTTCGCGCTGCTCCTGGCCCGCGACACCCTCCCCGCCCGGCAGGAGCGCATGCGGACGGAGAACGAGGCGCAGATCCGTGCCCGCGTGATCCAGCTCCTGCAGACCAAGCTCTTGCGCAGCACGCGGCCGACCGTGGCCGATGAGGTCGAGAACGGGCTCTCGTACTACCCGGGGACCTTCTTCCTCGCCGTGCCCCGGCTCTACCGGGACCTGGACGAGACGCTGCGAGCTCGGGTCCCGCCCTTCTTGCGCATGGGCAGCTGGATCGGCGGGGACCGCGATGGCAACCCCCATGTGACCGCGGCGACGTTCCAGAGGGCCCTCCTGCGCCAGAGCGAGACCGCGCTGGGGCACTACCTGGAAGAGGTGCATCGGCTGGGCGCGGAGCTGTCGATGTCCGAGCAGCTCGCCGGGGTCACCCCTTCGCTGGCGGCGCTGGCGCAACGCTCCGGCGACACCTCCGAGCGGCGCCGCGACGAGCCCTACCGCCGCGCGCTCGTGGGCGTCTACGCGCGCCTCGCGGCCACGCTGCGGGGCCTGACCGGCAGGGAGGCCCTGCGCCACGAGGTCGCCGCCGCGCCGCCCTACGCGCGGCCGGCAGAGCTGATCGAGGACCTGGTCACGGTGCGCGAGTCGCTGCGCGCCCACCGCGGGCTGGCCCTGGCAGCGCTGCGGCTCTGCCCGCTCATCCGCTCGGTCGAGGTCTTCGGCTTCCACCTGGCCACCATCGACCTGCGCCAGAGCTCCGACCGCCACGAGGCGGTGCTCAGCGAGCTGCTCTCGGCCGCGCGGCTCGCCCCCGACTACGCCTCGCTGCCCGAGGGGAGCAAGAGAGCGCTG
Organism: Deltaproteobacteria bacterium; assembly: GCA_016218885.1. Classification (GTDB taxonomy): domain Bacteria; phylum Myxococcota; class Myxococcia; order Myxococcales; family UBA5297; genus JACRCT01. The sequence continues at coordinate 4,350 of JACRCT010000720.1, forward strand.
CTCCTGCAGCTGCTCGACGACGCCCGGCCCCTGCGAGTGCGCGGCGCCGCCTACTCCGAGCGGGCCCGTGGAGAGCTGGCGGCGCTGGAGGCCGCGGGCGAGGCGCGCTCGCGCTTCGGGCCCGAGGCGGTGCGCCAATACGTCGTCAGCCACACCGAGTCGGTGAGCGACCTGCTC
>JACRCT010000721.1 GCA_016218885.1 Deltaproteobacteria bacterium
CGCTTTGGCTGACGCTGGCCATGGGGCACTCGGCCATTGGGAGAAGCCGCCCGTCGGGACGGTGATGGTGGATCGCGTCATGGAGGACCTGCCCCGCCAGCTCGGCCTCGTTGAAGCCGAAGAGCTTCACCGCCTCAGCGTTGGTGAAGGTCACACGCCCGTGCTCGTCGGTGACGAAGATGGCCTCGGCGGCGTTCTGCGCGATGCTCTGGTTGAGGTTGAGCTGGCGCATGAGGCGCAGCCGCGCCTGATGCTGGGCGCCTCCGACGAGGCTGATCAGGATCGCGCTTGCCCCGAAGCTCACGAGCCGCAAGGCCTCGGTGCTGCTTGCCAAGCCGAACGACCAGTACGGCTCGGTGAGGAAGTACCAGAGCCCCACCGTCGCCAGGATGGCTGCCAGGACGGCAGGCGACGTGCCGCGCGTCATGGCGAGCAGCGTGACGGCGGCCAAGGGCACGAAGTAGAACGCGCCGCCAGTCGGCGCCTGCAGCAGATGGGTGAAGAACACCGCGGCGCCAGCGATGAGAACCGCCTCGGCGAGGCCTCGTGAGCTGGTCGTGGTCCGGCGTGGAGGTGGCGCCATAGGCACGGTCTCGCTGAGGTGCAGAACGGCCGACCAGCGCTCCTCCATTCCGGCATCGGTCGGAGGCAAGGCAAGCTGGGGCGCGTCCACGTGTGGCACGACATCGGCTGGCGGCGAACTTCGCCATCCCCCCACAGCGTTTAGAGAGAGGGGAATCCGTCGGGCTCTGGCGGCGACTCGCAGCTACCGGACGGACAGGCGAGAGGTGCCCAGTGCCTCGGAGGAAGAAGCCAACTGCTTGGCCCGGCACGCCTGGGCTCTCGCAACCGGCGCCATCGACAGCAGTGACGGGCCCAGTCGTGGTGGGGCTTGGCGCCTCTGCAGGAGGGCTCGAGGCCCTTGAGAAGCTCCTCGACCACGCGCCCGCCGAGAGCGGCCTCGCCTTCGTCGTCGTGCAGCATCTCGAGCGACACCACCCCAGCATGCTCGTCGAGCTGCTCAGCCGGCACACGCGAATGACCGTGCTGCAGGCAGAGGACCGAGCTCCTCTGGCGCCCGACCACGTCCACGTCATCGCGCCAGGCACGCTGCTCACGATCGACCAGGGAAGGCTGCGGGTCGTCCCACTGGCTGAGGCAGGAGCACAGGCGCCCGTTGACGCGCTCTTCCGATCGCTCGCCAAGGAGCGCGGAGAGAGCGCCGTCGCGATCATCCTGTCCGGCTCGGGGAGGGACGGCACCGCGGGGCTGCGTGCCATCAAGGAGCGCGGCGGCTTCGCGCTCGCCCAGTCGCCCGAGACCGCCAAGTACGACAGCATGCCCAGGAGCGCCATCGGGGCCGGCTTGGTCGATGAGGTCCTCCCGGTCGAGGCCATGCCGGCGAGAGTGCTCGAGCACGCTCGGCACATCGCGGATGCCCACCGCCCCGGGAGGGCTGCACCCAACGAGGAGCTCATCTCCACCGATGAGGAGCTCCACCCGGCGAACGAGGAGCTGGAGACGGTCAACACCGAGCTCCAGCAGATGGTCGACGAGCTCGGGACCGCCGCCGACGACCTCGCGAACCTCTTCGCCAGCACCGAGATTGCGACGATCTTCCTCGATCGCGAGCTGCGGATCGTGAAGTACACGCCCGCGACGAGCGATCTCCTCCATCTCGTCGCCGCCGACGTCGGGCGACCTCTCGTCGACTTCTCGCCTCGGTTCGAGGGCCAGGACCTGGTGGCCGATGCCCGTGAGGTCCTCCGCACCCTCACGCCCGTCGAGCGGCAGATCCGCTCCGTCGACGGGCAGTCCTGGTTCAACCTGCGTGTCCTGCCCTACCGCACGGTGGAGAACGTCGCCGGCGTCGTCTTCACGTTCGTGGACATCTCCCACCTCAAGCGGTCCGAGGAGTCGCTCCGCGAGAGCGAGGAGCGCTTCCGGCTGCTCGTCGAGAACGTCAGGGACCACGCGATCTTCATGCTCGCGCCTGACGGCACCGTCGCCAGCTGGAACGTCGGCGCCGCGAGGCTCAAGGGCTACCGGGCCGAGGAGATCGTCGGCCAGCACTTCTCCCGCTTCTATCCCGAGGAGGACCTTCGAGCCGGCAAGCCGCAGAGGGAGCTCGAGGTGGCGGCGGCCGAGGGTCGCGTAGAGCAAGAGGGCTGGCGCCTGCGCAAGGACGGCTCGCGGTTCTGGGCGAACGTGGTCATCTCCGCGGTGCGCGACGAGGCCGGCCGCCTGCGGGGTTTCGCCAAAGTCACCCGCGACTTCACCGAGCGCAAGCGCGCCGAGGAGGCGGTGCGCACGGAGCGCGATTTCACCACCGCGGTGATCGACACGGCTGGCGCCTTGGTGGTCGTCCTGGACCGGGAAGGCCACATCACGCGCTTCAACCGCGCCTGCGAGGAGGTCACGGGCTACTCGGCCGCCGAGGCGAAGGGCCGCACCTTCTGGGACCTGGGGCTGATCCCACCCGAGCAGCTGGCGGGCGTGCGCGGAGCCTGGGATGCGCTGGTGCGGGGGGAGGTCCCAGGCTCATACGAGAATCACTGGGTCGCGAAGGACGGCTCGCGTCGTCTCATCGCGTGGTCAAACACCGCGATCACGGGTGCCGGCGGCGTGCCGGAGTTCATCGTCGGCACCGGCGTGGACATCACCGAGCGCAAGCAGGCCGAGGAGGCGCTGCGTGAGAGCGAGGAGCGGCTGAAGCGGGCGCAAGGCATCGCCCATCTCGGCAGCTGGGAGCTGGATCTGCTGAGCAACAAGCTCACCTGGTCGGATGAGGTCTACCGGATCCTCGGGCTCCCGCCGCAGGACCTCGTCGCAACCTACGAGGGCTTCCTCGATGCCGTGCATCCCGACGACCGCGCGGCCGTCGACGCCGCGTACTCCGGCTCCCTGCGCGAGGGCAAGGACAGCTACCAGATCGAGCACCGGGTGGTGCGAAAGGGGAGCGGCGAGGTCCGCGTCGTCCAGGAGAGGTGCGAGCACATCAGGGACGGGTCGGGGCGCATCGTTCGCTCAGTCGGCATGGTGCATGACGTGACCGAGCGCAGGCAGGCGGAGCTCGAGAGCGAGCAGCTCCTCGGCCAGGTGCAGCGCCGGGCGGCCGAGCTGGACGCCACCATCGAGTCCCTGGCCGACGGCCTGGTGGCTTTCGGCGCCGATGGTCGCGTCTCGCGGGTCAACGCCAACGCCGAGCGCATCCTCGGCGTCAGCAAGGAGTACTTCGACAAATCGATCGCGGCGATGATCGAGGCGTCGCGCTCGAGGACGGCGTCCGGAGCTCCCCTCGAGGAGAGGCGGACAGCAGCCATGCGCGCCTTGCGCGGCGAGACCGTACGTGGAGAGACCCGGCGTATCCGGCGCGGCGACGGCAAGGACATCTGGGTCTCGACCAGCGCCGCGCCGGTCCTGGTCGAGGGGGAGATCGCCGGGGCGGTCGCCACCTTCGCCGACGTCACTGACCGGGTGCAGGCCGAGGAGGAGCTCCGGCGCGCCTCCGCCTTCGACGAAGCGGCGATGAGGAGCCTTGGCGAAGGGCTGTACACGATCGACGGGAGCGGGCTCGTCACGTCCATGAACCCTGCGGCCGAAGAGCTCTTCGGCTGGACCTTCGCCGAGCTGCGGGGAAGGAAGATGCACGACGTGACGCATCACCACTACCCCGACGGCCGGCTGTTCCCGTCCTCGGAATGCGCCGGCTTCCAGGTCCTGACCCACGGCAGGCCGTTGAAGAACCACGAGGACCTATTCATTCGCAAGGACGGCACGTTCTTCGACGTGACCTACAGCACTGCCCCGCTGCGCGACGCAGGTGGGGCCATCACCGGCCTCGTCGTGGTCTTCGGGGACATCGGCGAGCGAAAGCGCGCCGAGGAGGATGTCAAGCGCTCGCGCGAGGGCCTGAAGCAGCTGGCCGAGGCCTCGCTGCGGGTCATGCGGGAGACCGACCTCGAGGCCATGTTCCAGGCCGTCTCGGCGGCCGCGCTCGAGCTCACCCGCGCGCGCATCGTGGTCTCGGGCCATGGCTACGTCAGCGGCCAGTTCGTCATCGGTGGCGCCGCGCGAGCACCCGGAATGCCAAGCTGCCCTCCAGTCAAGATGTTCCCCATCGAGAAGGGCGGCGTCTACGGGGAGCTGGTCGAGGGCACCGCTGAGACCATCCGCCTCACCGACGCGGAGATGCGCGCGCATCCGCGCTGGTGGGGGCTGCCCGAGGAACACGTCCCCCTGCGCGGCCTGCTCGGCGCGCGGCTCGTGGACCGCCAGGGGCGGAGCAGCGGCATGATCCTCGTGACCGACAAGGAGCACGGCGACTTCACCGCGGAGGACGAGTCGCTGCTGCGCCAGCTCGCGACCCTGGCCTCCCTCGCCGCCCAGCACGTCGAGGCACGCATCTGCCTGGAGGAGGCCGACCGGAGCAAGAACCAGTTCCTGGCCATGCTCTCCCACGAGCTGCGCAACCCGCTCGCTCCCATCCGCAACAGCCTCTACATCCTCGACCGCTCCGCGCCGGGCGGGGAGCAGGCCCGGCGCGCTCAGACAGTCATCGACCGTCAGGTCAACCACCTGACCCGCCTGGTCGATGACCTGCTCGACGTGACACGGATCTCGCGCGGGAAGGTCCAGCTGCAGAGGGAGCGGCTCGACGTCGGCGATGTGGCGCGGCGCGCCGTGGAGGACCACCGCAGCTCCTTCACGAAGGGCCGGCTCGAGCTCCAGGTGACCATCCCCGACGCTCCGGTCTGGATCGATGGCGACCGGACCCGTGTCGCGCAGGTGATCGGCAACCTGCTTCAGAACTCCGCGAAGTTCACGGAGCCCGGGGGGAGGGTCGTGGTCTCGTTGGAGGGCAACCTCGGCCTACAGGAGGCCATCATTCGGGTGCGCGACACCGGCGCGGGGATCGCCCCCGAGATGCTGCCGCGCATCTTCCAGCCGTTCACGCAAGCAGACACGACGCTCGATCGCAGCAAGGGCGGCCTTGGCCTCGGGCTGGCGCTGGTCAAGGGGCTCGTCGAGATGCACGGCGGCACGGTGAGCGTCGAGAGCGGGGGGCTCGGCAAGGGCGCTGAGTTCACCATCCGCTTCCCGCTCGAGCGCAGCAGCGGCGTGGGGCCGACCGCAGAGCGTCCGACTGGCGCGCGCCGGGACGGTTCAGCGCGGCGCGTGCTCGTCATCGAGGACAACGTGGATGCGGCCGAGAGCCTGCGCGAGGTGCTCGAGCTCGGCGAGCACGCCGTCGAGGTCGCCTACGCCGGTGCCGCCGGAATCGACAAGGCGCGGACCTTCAGGCCGGACGTGGTCCTGTGCGACATCGGCCTGCCGGGGATGGACGGCTACCAGGTCGCGCGGGCGATACGGGAGGATTCGGAGCTTCGAAAAACCGCTCTCGTGGCGCTGACGGGCTACGCCGCGCCCGAGGATGTCGCGAAGTCGAAGGAAGCCGGGTTCGACGCCCATCTGGCCAAGCCGCCGAAGCTCGAGAAGCTGGAGGAGCTGCTGGGGAGCCTGCCCACTAGGGCTCGCAGCTCGGAGGGCGAGGCGCATCATGCGACCTGATTCTCGGCCAGTCTTCGAGGCGCCCGGCAGGCGGAGCAAGACGGGGCGCGGCGCGGAGAGAATCGCTGATGGCGAACGTCCTCCAGACTGGAAGGTCCGGGCGAGATGCGGATGCATATCCGCAACCTCGACTGGTCGAAGACCCCGCTGGGCGGTCTCCTCCCTCACGTCCAAACTCGCTCGTCGCGGATCCGTGTGGATTTGCGAAGCCCCGGAGCGGTCTCCTCCCTCGCACGGCCGCCTTTTAGAGGATCCAC
>JACRCT010000726.1 GCA_016218885.1 Deltaproteobacteria bacterium
AAGCCGGTGCGGCCGGCTCGCGGCTCGCCGAGCCCGACGAAGGCCATGCCGGCCGCGGCGGCCCCCGCCCCGTCGGTGTCGGCACGGTCTCCCACCACCAGCCAGCGCGCGGGCGGGACCTGGAAGCGCTGCGCCATCTGCAGAAACGGCCGCGCTGCCGGCTTGAGCGCTCCGCTGGCTGCAGACGAGGCGCAGCCGTGGAACAGCCCCGCGTCGAGCCCCAGGGCCTGCAGACGCTGCTCCACCCGGCCGTGGTCCGACAGCACGCAGCAGACGACCCCGCGCGCCGCCAGCTCGCGCACCAGCTCGACCAGACCGGGCCGAGGCCGGGCGTGGCGCCGCAGCACCTCGACGAAGGCGGGCATGAAGCCCTGGTCGTAGAAGCGGCGCGCACGCTCGACCGTGGCGCCGCAGCGGCGCGCGAGCAGGGCATGGTGCTCGTCCCAGAGCGCCGCCTCGCTCGCGAAGCTGCGGCCGGCGAGCTCGTGCCGCACCGACGACAGGTGCCGGAGCATGCCGAGGTCGCCGCCGCAAGCGAGCGCGACGCGCAGCTTGAAGAGCCTCGGCGGGGCGTAGAGGGTGCCGTCGAGGTCGAAGAGCACGCCCGCGACCTGCGCCGGCCCGGTCGCCGCGCCGCTCACGACGCCTTCCGGCTGCAAGGGCCCTCCACGAGCTGATCCATCCGCACCCGGGCGTGGTCGAGCCCCGAGAGGTGCATCCACTTGAACTGCCCGTCATGGGCGCCCTCGGCCAGGCGCAGAGCTCGGTAGCGCTCGAAGGCGCCTCCGCCCAGGGGCACCACCTCCAGCGGCGAGAGCCGCTCGCTCTTCCTCTTGGCGCGGTACTCGACGTTGACCTCGCCCAGGGCCTGGTCCACCGCCTGCTGAAAGTCGCGGCGGCGGGCCGGGGCGGTGCCGGCGGCGAACTCGACGTACAGGCAGTAGCGCTGGCGCTCGGTGTCGGCGTAGCCCATGAAGAACTCGTAGCCGACGCCGCTCCGGCGCGAGGCGATGGACATCGCCTCGATGAGCTGCGCCTCGGAGAGCTTCTCGCCGGTGATGCTGGTGATGCCCTTGCCCTTGAAGAGGAAGCGCACGATGGGGGCGGAGTTGAAGTGGCCCACCACCTCCAGCACGTCGTTCATGTCGTAGCGGTACAGCCCGCTGAGCGTGGTGATGTAGATGAGGTAGCGCTGCCCCACCTCGAGCTCGTCGGCGCGGTAGAAGCGGCGGTCGGGGGCCTCGCCCTCGTCGAGGTGCGTGAACTCGTAGTAGCCGTTGCGGATCTGCAGGATCGAGCCGCCGGTCTCTTTGTCGATGAGGTCGGTGGCGGTGAGCTCGGAGGCGATGTAGCCGAAGTCGAGGATGGGAGTCCCCGGCGCGAACCACTCCTTGAGCTTGGGGACCAGCAGCGCGCAGTTGCCGTTCGTCCAGGTGTGCACCAGACGCAGCCTCGGCCAGTAGTGCGCCGGCGAGAAGCGCTCCGCCCTCGCCGCGATGCGCTCCAGCTCGGCGGCGCGCCCGGGGTCGGGCGCGAGCGTCGACTCGACCTCGGCGCGGATCGCAGGCTCGATCTCCAACCCCGGGTCGAGGGTGCCGTCGTGGATGTCGCGGATGAGCGCGGCCTTGGCCTGGTCCGCGCGCGAGACGAGGTTGAGCACCGTCGAGGGATTGCCGGTGAGGATGATGGTCACGTCCTGGCCGAGCGCACAGCGCAGCAGCGTGTAGACCTTGGCCGGGTGGTCGGCGATGGTCATGGCGCTGTAGGGGATGGTGTGCACCAGCTTGATGAACTCCGGGATGTTCTGGTAGACGACGCCCGAGAGGCTGCCGTAGGGGGTGCCGTCCGGGGTGTGGCCTTCGACCGCGGGCGAGACGAGGGTGAAGTCCTTGCCCGCGTACACGCCGGGGAAGTCGCGCATCAGGCCGTACAGCCAGAGCTTCCCGCGGTTCTTGATGGTGCGCTCGAAGGCATAGGGCGAGATGGGCAGGAGCTTGGCCTTGGCGGTGGTGCCGCTCGACTGGTTGTACATGAGCGGCTTGCCGGGGAAGAGGACGCCCGCCTCGCCGCGCATGTGCCGCTCGATGTACGGGTAGAGCCCCTCGTAGTCGCGCACCGGCACCGCGGCGCGATACTGCTCGGGCGTGTCGATGGCGCCGAAGCGGTGCTCGCGGCCGAACACGGTGTCGCCCGCCTGGCGGAGGATCTCGCGCAGGACCGCTTCCTGGGTGGAGCGGGTGTCCCGCGTCGCTGCCACGAAGCGCCGATAGAGCCTCGAGCCCGGGACCGAGAGAAGGGTCTCCAGATGGCGGGCCATGAAGCGGCTGACGAGCGAGCCGCGCTGGCTCCTAGGCGACTTGCCGCGGGGCATGGGCATCCTCCGAGTCGGGTTGAGCGCGCCCGGGGAGGCCTGCCTCCCGGTCGTATTCGAGCAGCTTGCGCTCGATCAGGTCGTGGTAGCGCCGGGCCGCGGCGTCGGGGTCCTCGATGCGCTCGGCGGGGAAGAACTCCAGGCTCACCTCGGTGCGCCGGCGTCCGAACGTCTCGACCAGCTGCGGCAGCATCGGGCGGGTCACGTCCCAGCGCAGCATGCTGCGATGCGGCAGGTAGTCGATGACGCAGGCCTGAACGAGCTTGTTCTGGCGCGCCGCCTCGTGGAAGCAGAACGGCTTGAAGGGGGGCCGCACGGCCTCGGCGCTCGCGCCCCCTTCGGGGAAGACGATGATGCGGTCGCCGTCCTCGAGCACCTGGCGCACTCCGTCGCGCGCCGTCCGCCGCGAGTCGCTGCTCCCGCGGTCCACGAACACATGCCCCTGCGCCTGAAGCGCCGAGCCGAAGTAGAAGACGCGGCGCATCTCCATCTTGATGATGAAGACGGCGGGGAAGAACCAGCCCAGCACCGGGACGTCGAGGAAGCCCAGGTGGTTGGCCACGATCACCTCGCCCATCGGCTCGGGACGCGGGTTGCGGCAGACCACGCGGACACCCATGATCCAGGCCAGACCTCGCGCCCACAGGGAGATGAGGTCGGTGGCCCGGCGATTGCGCCAGCGCCGGAAGAGCAGGAAGCCGCGGACCCGCAGCCACCAGGGCACTCCGAGCGTCCAGGCCAGGGCCACGGGCGCACGAACGAGCACGCGAAGGTGCGGCATCATGGTTCACCTCTGAACAAAGCCGGGCAGTCTCGCACGAACCGCGAGCGCGGTCCTCCCCCCTCGAGATGGCGGCAGGAAGAGCGCCGGCGGCCGCGCCTCGTCCCTCTCCCTAATCGTCTGCCTCAGGCAAAGAGCATCGACTCCACAGGCTGCCCCGCGACGTCACCAGGCGCGCCCGCAACCCGGGGGTGAGCGCGACCGAGAGCGGCTCCGTCCGACAGGTTGGCGATGAGCGTGCCCTGGAAGAGAGGCCGCGTTCTGGGCTGCGGAAATGGGGCCGCCGTTCCCGGTCGCCATCGTGCTGCTATCCCGGGAGTTCGAGGTCCTGTTACTGCCATGCCTGGAGCGAATGGCCGGCGTCCGCTCGTCGACCCTCGTGGGAGAGAGCGCCCGGGGCTCCTCCCTGGGACTCGGTACGATGGCGATTGGGAGGCCGTCCGGGGAGTGAAGGAATGGCTCAGCGACCGGTTCCCCCACGGGAGGCAATACAAGCCGACGACCGATCAACTGGCGCTGACGCGGCTCATCGACTTCCCAACGCTCCGGGCCGCCTCGGTGAGGATGGCCGTCCAGGACAGACGGCACCTACACTCCCAGACGCTTGTGGCGCGAGCGCGCCGTCGTGTATCTCTCCCCCGAAAAACGGCACTTCGACGGAGGGCACCTTGAACTCGCACCGTGTCGCCGGACTCCTGTGTGCACTGCCGCTGCTGGGCGGCTGCTTCCTCATCCCTGCCGATACCGACGAGCCGTCCTGCA
>JACRCT010000732.1 GCA_016218885.1 Deltaproteobacteria bacterium
CTCGCGGCTTGCCCCGGCTCGGGCTCGAGCGGCGTCGACGCGGGGACCCACGGAGCCGACGCGGCCGGCGGCGCGGACTCGGGCGCGGCGGCCTGTCCCCCGGGCCAGCGGCGGACCAGCATCGAGGGCGCGTGCGAGAAGGTCGGTTGGTCGACGTGCGCGGAGGGCTTCACTTCGCACCCCTCCGGCTGGGGCTGCGCAGAGATGCTGCCGCCGGGCACCTGCCCAGCCGGGTCCTTCGCCGTGCTGGGCAAGCCCACCTGCCAGGCGGTGGGCGTCCCGAGCTGCGCCGATGGGTTTCATCGCGATCCCTCACAGTGGGGCTGCGCCCCGACCATCCCTGCCGCGGCGTGCGCGGGCGCGACGCGCGAGAAGCTGGGCAGCGCAACCTGCGCGCCGGTCGGCGACTGCGGCGGGGCGTTCCCCCCGGAAGGGGCGAGCCTGTTCGTGGATGACTCGTACGCCGATGGCGCTCTCGACGCGACGCACTTCAAGACGATCGGAGCGGCGATCGCAGCGGCAGCAGACGGCGCCATCGTCGCCGTCGAAGAGGGCGCCTACCCGGAGTCCCTGTCGTCAGACAAGGCGCTGCGCATCGTCGGACGATGCGCCGAGAAGGTGGTCCTCCAGGGCGCGCTCGACGGCAAGCGCGGGCTCGCCGTCGCCGCGCCCGTCTCCGTGACCCTCAGCGGCTTCAGCCTGAAAGGCTTCGACCAAGGCGTGCTCGCCAGCTCGGGCGCCCAGGTGAGCGTCCAGGACTGCGTGCTCGACGGGAACCGAAGCGTCGGGGTAGTCGCCGACGGGTTGGGTGGAGCGACCCAGGTCACCGTCACCGGGAGCGTGATCCGCTCGACGCTGGTCAAGGCCGACGGCAGGTACGGTGACGGCGCAGCGGCCGTCGCCGGGGCCTCGCTCGCGGTCGAGGACTCGGCCCTGATCGCGAACCACACCGCCGGCCTGCTGGTCCAGGACACTGGGAGCCGACTCAGCCTGCTGCGGACGGTCGTGAGCGGCACGCTCCCCAACGCGTCCGGCTACTGGGGCTACGGGATCCAGGCGCTGGACGGCGGAGAGCTCGACCTCACCGCGAGCGCGGTGCTGGGCGGCACCTTCGGCGGGGTCGCGGTCTTCTCCTCGAAGGCCACGCTGCGCGACACCGTGATCCAGGGCGTCGCCATGGGCCAGGACTCGGCAGGCAACAAGACCGGCGCAGCGGTGATCAGCCAGTCTGGCGAGCTGATTGCGGAGCGTACGACGTTCGCCTCGATCGAGAAGCACGGCCTCTACCTCTCCCCCGGCACGACCTCCACGCTCACCGACTGCGTCGTTCGCGATGTCCACCCGCCGGCGCCGGAGACCGCCGCCCTCGCGATCGCCGTGGGCGACGGGTCCCAGCTCACCGCAACGCGGGTGGCGCTGCTGGAGAACGAAGGGATCGGACTGATCCTCGAGAGTGGCTCGCGAGCGGCGGTCGTCGACTCCCTGGTGCGCGGGACGACCCCCGTACCCGGCATCTTGGCCACCGGCCACGGCGTCTCTGTGCGCCTCGGCAGCGTGCTCACCGCGACCCACCTTTCGTTGGTGGCGAACGCCGGCGTCGGCCTTTCGATCATTGGGGCGGATTCCACCGCGGACCTCGAGGGGCTGATCGTCCAGGACACCCGGATCGCTCCCGTGGAAGACGCGACCTCGTGCTACGGCCTGGGTATCCGGCTCATCGAGGGCCAGCTCGTCGTACGCCGCGGCCTCCTCGCGCGCAATGCCGCCGCCGGCATCTTGGTGGACTCGCCGACGACGACCGCCACGCTCACCGACGTGCTGATCAAGGATACGAAGGTCACCGAGGACGGCGATTACGGCTACGGCCTGGCCATCCAGGACAGGTCGCTCGTCACGCTCACCCATTGCGGCATCGTCGACAACCGCGGCAGCGGCCTCCAGATCTGGGGAGAGAGCCGGGTCGCGGCGGCCCACTCGCTCATCGCGGGCACCACGCCCGACGACAAGGACCGGTTCGGGTACGGCGCGGTCCTCAACACCGGCTCTCTCGAGTTCACCGACGTCGCAATCGTCGAGAACACTCGCATCGGCTTCCTCGCAGTTCGGGAAGGCGCGGTCGCGACAATCTCGGACTCGCTCCTGCGAGGCGCGGGGCGGGAGTCGGACGTCAGCTTCGGCCAAGGCTTCGTAGTCAGTGGCGGCTCCCGCGCGACCTTGACGCGCTCCACCATCGAGGAGAACCGGGAGGTGGCCGTCCTTGTCGACGCCTCTTCGGCGGTGATCAGCGCCTGCCAGATCGTGCGCAACAACGTGGCCATCAACGTCTCGGGAGAAAGCACGCTCAGCGAGCGCGCCGAGACGCCCTCAACGCTCGGCCCGATGGAGGTCGTCGTGACCTCGGACACGGCGTTCCTCGACAACCTCGCGCGCATCGGCACCGGTGCCGTCCCGCTCCCTCCCGCCCCCACCTCTTTCTGATCGACCTCCGACGTGCCAGCGGGCGCCGGGACTTGCCGCACTTGGCACAGGTCGTCGCCGCACGCATATGCTGACCGGCGATCCGTTCTTGGCGACGGCCACGCCCCGGCCTGCACGTTCGACCCAGGCCCGCACGTTCGACCCAGGCCCGCGCGTTCGACCCTGGCCGGCGTCGCCCGGACCAGGCCGGCGTCGTCCGGACCAGGCCGGCGTCGTCCGGACCCAGGCCGGCGTCGTCCGGAACCCAGGCTGAAGGCCGGCGGCTACACAACCGAAGGCCCGCCTTCGCGGGCTCCGCCTTGGCGTTGACTCGACGCCTCGAGGCGTCAACCTATGCCTTCCTGGTTATCGTGAATCGATTCCAGGCTCGCGCTGAGCCGTTGTGATTTGTGGTGGGCGCGTTGATTGCGGACGTATGCGGCAACTCGCTCGACGTCATGTTTCGCGAGAGTGAATGCCCCATAGCCAGCCTGCCACTTGAACTCGAGTTCCCTATGCCCCCGTCGGTTGATCGAGTGCGCGCTCGCCCCCTTTAGCTCGCGGGCAATGCGTGCTATCGGAACGGTTGCAGGAAGCCAGATGAGTTGATGGACATGGTCCTCTATTCCGCCGATGGCCACTGTTCTACAGCCAAGCTCGGTCGCCTTTGCCGCCAGCATTGGATAGAGCATTTCTTCAATCCCCGACGTGACTAGTGGCAATCGATCCCACGTCGCCCAAACCAAATGCAGGTACAGCTGAAGATATGAAGTCGTGTTCATGGTCCCCCCTCTTCGTTTGCGACAGCCTACCCTTCAGGTCTGACACGCAATCGGTAGCGCTCACCGAAGGCGCGTTCACCCGGCGGAAGACCGACCTGCCGGAACACCGACCCGGCCGGAGTTCCCAGAAGGCAGCAGCCGGCCGCCTCAATTACCGAAAGCCCGATCCCTCCGCACTCGCAGGCGCACCGGATCGCTCGACGATTGCGGTCAGGCGCAGGCCAGTCCGCGAAGACGGACTTC
>JACRCT010000733.1 GCA_016218885.1 Deltaproteobacteria bacterium
CCGCTCGGGTCGCTCGGACCGAAGGGTGGGGAACGGGCAGGTCCGAACGGGAGTTGAAGCCCGGGGCGGATCGAGGCAACCTCCCCAGGGCGTCCAGGAGCGGGACGCGGGCAGGGAGGGGACGGAGTCGACCGCTTGGGAATCAGCGACCAGATCCGCGACATGGTCGAGCCGCTGCTCGACGTGGTCTCCGCGCGCTCTCCTCGGCGGGTGCTGGGCGATCTCGTCGACCGGCTGGGGCTGCGCACGCGCAACGAGGTGCCGGTCGTCTACGACCCCGCCTACCGCCTCCCCTTCGCCTCCTTCGAGGCGACGGCGGGGGTCGAGCCCCGGCGCGCCGACTTCGTCGCCTGGTATCTGCTGGAGAAGCACATCATCTCCGCGACCGATCTGCGGGCCCCGCGGCGGGCGATCTACGCCGACCTCGCACGGGTCCACAGCCCGGCGCTGCTCGAGTCTTTGGGCAAGAGGGAGGCGCTGGCCTCGATCTACGCCGTGGACGTCTCCGACGTCCCCGTCGACGAGACGCTCAACACCGTGCGCCTGGCTTGCGGGGTCACGCTCGACGCGGCGCGTTTGGCCCTGCGCACCCTGGGGCCGGCGGTCAACCTGCTGGGCGGCTTCCATCACGCGGCGCCCTCGCGGGCGGCGGGTATGTGCCCCGTCAACGACATGGCCGTGGCCGTGGCGGCCCTGCGCAGCGAGGGCTTCAGCGGGCAGGTGGTGATCATCGATCTCGACGCCCATCCTCCCGACGGAACGGCGGAGTGCTTCAAGGACGACGAGTCGGCGTGGATTGGCTCCCTGTCGGGCTCCAAGTGGGACGGGCTGTTCGGCGCCGACGAGACCGTGCTCCCCGAGGGCTGCTCCGACGAGCGGTACTTGAGGGAGCTGGGCTCGATGCTGGGCCGCATGCCGGGCAGGCCCGCGCTGGCCTTCGTCATCGCCGGCGGCGACGTGCTCGCCAGGGCCCGCTTCGGCAAGCTGGGGCTCACCCTCGATGGCGCGCGCCGGCGCGATCTCAAGGTCGCCGAGGCCCTCGCCGGCGTGCCCAGCGTGTGGCTGCCCGGGGGCGGGTACCACCACGACGCCTGGAAGATCCTCGCCGGAACGGTCCTGGCGCTCACTCGCCAAAGCCGCGAGCCCATCCCCGAGAGCTACGATCCGCTGCGCGCCCGCTACACCCAGATCTGGGAGAGCTTCGGGCACGAGAAGCGCGAGCACGAGCTCTCCTTCACGGCCGATGACCTGGAGGAGTCGCTGCGGCTGCGCGGCCCCGAGCGCCACCTCCTCTTGGGCCACTACACCGCCGAGGGCATCGAGTTCGCGCTGCACCACTGCGGCATCCTCGCCCACCTGCAGCGGCTGGGGTACGGCCACTTCAAGGTGGAGGTCGACGAGGCCAGCCCCGGAGACCGGATGCGCCTGTTCGGCGAGTCCGAGGGCGTCAAGCACCTGCTGCTGGAGTGCGTGCTCGAGAGGAAGAAAGCGGCGGGAGTGGACGTGCTCTACGTGCACTGGCTCACCCTGCGCAACCCGAAGGCCGCCTTCAGCGGGCGCCGTCCGCAGCTGCCCGGCCAGGAGCTGCCGGGGCTGGGCCTGGCGCGGGAGTCGGGGGAGATGCTGGCCCGCATCGCCCGTGAGCTGGGGCTGGCGGGGGTGGTCTTCAGGCCCGCGTGGTTCCACATGGCCTACTCCGCGCGCTACCACTTCCGCTACCTCGACCCGCGCCGCCAGGGGCGCTTCGAGGCGATGCAGCGCGACCTGGGCATCGTGCCGCTGCGCGAGGTGACGCTCGCCTTCGCGCAGGGCAGGGTGCGCCTGAACGGCCAGCCGCACACCTGGGAGCCGGACGAGATGATCTACTGGCTCAGCCGCCACCGCCGCGAGGACCGGCGCACGGTGGAGGCCGAGCGCGCGCGGTCGCACTTCACGTTGGCGCCGGCGCCGGGCAGGGCAGCGGTGCCTGCTCCTGTGGAGCCCAAGGGCTAAAGGAGAGGGGCTGTCGATGCGAATGCGGATGCCGATGCGGACGGCGCTGGGCTCGCTGGTGGCGGTCCTGGCGGCGCTGGGCCCGGTGGAGGCGACGGCGCGACCGGTGGGGAAGGTCTTCGACCTCCCGGTGGGCAAGGAGGAGTTCTTCCGCGCCTGGCTGAACGCGGCTTTCGTGGACGAGCCCTCGGTGGCGACGGCGGAGATGCTCCCCTCGCGCGAGGTGCTGCTCACCGCTCACAAGCC
This sequence comes from Deltaproteobacteria bacterium, assembly GCA_016218885.1. Taxonomy (GTDB): domain Bacteria; phylum Myxococcota; class Myxococcia; order Myxococcales; family UBA5297; genus JACRCT01. Next base: position 2,239 of record JACRCT010000733.1, read on the forward strand.
GGGGCGCGCGCTGCTGCTGCTGCTCGGAGAGACCAACCTCGAGGCGGTCCGGCTGCGGGTCCACGCGGTGGGCGAGAAGCCGCCCCAGGTGCGCTCGACGGAGGAGCAGCGGGCCGCGGCGAGGAAGGCCTGCCCAGGGCTCAAGGAGGAGGGAAAGGAGGCCGAGCGCAGCTTGTCCGCCACGGTGTCGTCTGCTGGGTGCCGGGAAGCGCTGCGCGAGCTGCTGGCCGCCGATGAATACTCCTCACGGCGCATCGAGCTCTCTTTCTCCGCGGAGGCGCTGCAGGACCAGCTCGGCGCTCTGCAGGCCGCCCAGAAGGCGAAGGGCGGGCTGGAAAAGATCCAGCTCGGCTACTCTGGCGCCACCTTGACGCTCAAGGGCAAGGCGACCGAGGCGCAAAGGCTGGAGCTGATGAAGATCGTCTTCGACGTGGCCATCGGGCCGATCCTCTTCGAGGACTCGACGGAGACGGTCGAGGAGAGCAAGCGGGCGAAGCCGGCGGCGCTGGACCCGGCTCCGCCAGGCCCCGGACCCTCCAAGTAGCGACCGATGGGAACTCGAGGCGTCGCCCCGCGGCAGGTCGGGCCGGTGATCAGCGGTTGACCCGGTACTGCCGCAGGTAGCCCCTCCCAGGTGAGCGCATCGGTGAAGATGAGCGGGATGGGGTTTCGTTGGTCCAGCTGCGCTGACCGGCAGCGCAGCCCGCGCTCCCTGCGCCATCGGCTCTGGCTCCGCGAGAGGGAATGGGAATAGGCTTGGAGCCGGTAGCTCGCCGCCCGCGCGTACCCCAGAGGAGCGCATGAAATCTCGAAGCCGCGTCGCCCGTGCCCTCATCGCCGTGCTCGCCCTGCCGGGCCTGGCCGCCGCCCAGACCTACACCACCTCCATCCAGGAAACCGGTCCGCTGAGCACCACCTACACCAAGCGGTACAACTGGCGAGACTGGTCCGACCTTCGGCACACCACCATGAAGTGCTCCCCCAGCGTTCCCAACGCCTGCGAGGAGTCGCCGTGCCTGGACGACGGGGAGCCGGGCGATCGCTGCCCAGACTCCACCCGCGGCGGCACCGCAACCTCGACCGTCCCCAACATCCAGCCGGGCAAGTACAAGCTCGAGCTGCGCTTCAGGGAGAGCGCGAACCGCGCCACGTCGGTTCCCTGGAAGGTCTCCGACGGCGCCAATCAAGTCCTGGCCTCGGGCACGGTCGACCAGCACGGCGCCGCATCGGAGGCGGTCAACTGGGTGGTGCTGGGCAACAGCGACACGAGCCCCATCGAGGTGGGAACCTCCGCGATCCTCGAGTTCGGTTCCGCGACCAAGACCTTCAATGGCTCGCTCTCCTACGGTGGCTTCCGCCTGACCAGGGTCGCGGCCTCGTCCGGCCCAGACGCCGGGACCCTCCCCAGGCCGGACGCGGGTGGCGGCGCCCCGGCGTGCTCCGAGCTCGCCTCGCGCGAGTTCGACGACCCGGCCACCGAGGTCCGCCTCTCGCTCGGCAGCCCCACGCTCTTCTCTTTCCACATCGATGGCGTGCCGGCGCCTTCCGGCCTGGTGTCCGCCAAGCTCACGATGCGCCTGTACGACGCCGACTACCCCGGCCAGGAGGGGACGGTGTACGTCAACGGCCACGGGCCGTTCTCGCTACCGGCGGACCCCTCCTGGTCCGACACGAGCGCCGACGCCGTCTTGGACATCCCGGTGTCCTCGGTCCAGGCGGGCACCAACCTCATCCAATTCGGCGCGGGGTCCCGGTCGACCACCTACTACACCGTCAGCCGGGTGGCGCTCACCGTGGACGGGCCGGCCTGCGCCTCGTCTGGGCCGGACGCCTCTCTCCCGGGGCCGGACGCGTCTCCTCTGATGCCGCCGGACGCGGCCGTGGAGATCCAGCCCGACGCTTCTGAGGAGCCAGCACAGGCCGACGCCTTCCTCCCGGACCCGGCCGACTCCGGATCCGAACACGTCGACGGATCGATCGAAGCTGGCCTCGACGCCGGTCCCCGTGACGGGGGAGAACCCGACCCGACCTTGCCCCTGGACGAAGTGGTGACGGGGGGCTGCCAATGCGCAGCTCTGGCTCCGGGGGTGGGGGACGCCGCCGGGTGCTGGTCGCTGGCGCTTTTCGGCCTGCTGCTGGCCGCACGGCGCAGGCCGCCTCGCCCACAGGCCTGAGCGCGGCTCAACGCCCCCCCCGTCGCGCCTGAGCTCGCCGGCCAGGGCGTGGGATCCGCCGGCGGGGGGGGAGCGCTGTCGAAGAAGGTCTGCCGAGTCGCGGCGGTCGGCCTCGGGCGCCCGGAGGCTTCAGCCCCGGGGCGGACGACGAACGGGAAAGGCCGGCGTCTTGTCTCATCCCTACAGTCACTGCTCGGCGGACACTTGCGTAACGTTACGCAAGTCTCCCCCTCGCTCTTGCGCGCCGGCTTCCCCTCTCAGATGACTTGCGTAACGTTACGCAAGTCACCGTTGGCGAGAGGTGGGGCGGCGGGCCGCCCAAGCCGATGGAACACAGAAGGTCGTACGGAAGGTGAAGCTCACTCGCGTGGTCAGGCCGTTCTCGAACCTCGTGCTTGCCGGAGAATCGAGGAGCCCCGATGGCCGGCTACTGCTCGACCTCGCCGCCGATCATGTTGATCGAGTCGAAGGTCGGCACCAGATCGGCGATCAGCCCGCCCTCGATGAGCTGCGGGATGGCGGAGAGGATGGCGAAGCCCGGTGCGCGGTGGTGGCACTTGTAGGGCCGGCCGCTGCCGTCGGAGACCACGTAGAAGGCCAGCTCGCCGTTGGCCCCCTCGGAGTAGGCATAGGCCTCGCCGGGCGGCACCTGGACGCCTTCCATGATCAGCTTGAAGTGCGCCATCACGCCCTCGATGGTCGAGTAGACCTCGGGCTTGGGCGGCAGGGCGATGCGCCAGTCGCCGACGATGACCGGGCCGGCGGGGCACTGGGCGATGGCCTGGCGGATGATCTTGTCCGACTGCTTCATCTCCTCGAGGCGCACGGCGAAGCGGTCGTAGTTGTCGCCGGCCGAGCCGACGGGGATGTCGAAGTCGAGCCGGTCGTAGACGAGATAGGGGTGCGCCTTGCGCACGTCGTAGGGCACTCCGCAGGCACGCAGGCAGGGGCCGGTGAAGCCCCAGTCCAGAGCGTCCTCCTTGGAGATGGCGCCGGTGCCCTTGGTGCGGTCGATGAAGATGCGGTTGCGGGAGAGCAGGGCGTCGATCTCGTCGCGCAACTCGGTCACGCGGTCGAGGGTCTGCAGGACCTTCTCGGTCCAGCCCTGGGGCATGTCGCGCTCCAGCCCGCCGGGGCGCCCGAAGCTGGTGGTGACCCGCGCTCCGGTCAGCTCGGAGATGCGGTCCCAGATGAGCTCGCGCGCCTCGATGCCGTAGAGGAACGCGGTGAACGCCCCGAGCTCGAGGCCCATGGCGCCCACGAGGGTCAG